>JBBSPK010000137.1:0-8851 GCA_038258875.1 Chitinophagales bacterium | reverse complement strand
CAACGACGGCAGGCGCATAAAGCCGGCCCCAGTTGACCCAAGTGCGTTGCACACTTGCTTCAAATAAATGTTAACAGGAAGGAGTCCGTTGGAACCGATCAGCGGAAGGATCTCATTTATGGCGACAAGAAAAGCCACAGCATATACGATTCCCACAAGGCGAAGAATCATAAAGCGGGTGAGCCAGTAGGAGGGAGGGTTGTATTTTGCATCACCTGCTGCAACTAATTCATTATTGATCTCGTTGTCCATTTTACACTTTACTTATTCAAAGGCACATGAATATCCTTGTAAGAAATGCTACAAGAAAGTTACCAAAGAGTATCGAAATCGGCAATAGTGGGAAGAACCCGTAAATAGTGGTCTGTTATTAATTCTTCCAGGGACGAATTTATGCGCCAGGAACAAAACAACGAAACCTATATTTTACAAGTGGTGACGACTCAACTAAAATGATACATTTTTTGCAGGTTGAAAATGGCGTTTATGCCGAACCGGTAGCCCCAGGAAAAGAAAATTAATTGCGGCGGATGTGAGCTTAACTCGTTTACAGATCCTGATGAGAGGACCCTTATTTTTTCTTTTAAGCAAAAGATCGCTTGTGAAATTTATACCCGGTAAAATGACAAAGCCCGAAGATGTGCAAAAAGCCTTATAAGTTGCGGCAATGTATTTCCATCCAGCGGATATTCAATTAGATGTTGCAGTATATAATCAACATGCATCCGGCTATGATATTTTTGAAACTGCTCGCGGTTTTCGATTTTCCTAAACATAAAAACCCATCATGCCCACATCGGGCTTTACGGCAAAAGGAAATTTAAAATTGCGGAGTTAGCCAATTCTTCAATTTCTTCAAAACTTAAGAGGTGAGAAACGTAAATACTTTGAGGATAGCTGCCTGGTGGCAATTGCAGGTACATTTCATTTTTGCTTTCGCCTTCAAAGCCTCCAAAGGTGAGTGTTGGATTTGACGTAGTGAAAAACCAGAAAGATCTTGATCTTAAAAGATACCATAACCATGCGCGAATTAGTGGGAAATATTTAACCAGGTATGGCCAGGTTTCCTAATGAGTAAATTCGATATAAAAAATTGAAGAGTTTCAAACTTTCAAAAATATGAATTTTAAAAATGATTTAAAAATGTCACAAACCTTATATAGCAGATGCATCAATTTATCGGACGGGTGTTTTAAAATGCAAAGAAAAAAAAGGCCGCCTCGCTAATAATGAGGCAGCCTTGTTGTTAAAACCGACAATATTAATAATTGTGTGATTTTACGATTGCTTCAGCAGCACTTAAATGTTTTTTTAAAGTAGGTAACGTTTTAGAAGCAAAATTTTTCATAGTGCTGTCTTTTAAATTGTCTGCAGCTTTTTGAAATTCGTCAACATCATCTTTATGGTCTTTCACCATTGCATTCATATAAGCTTTGTCAAAGTCTTTACCTGTTTTTTTCATAAGATCGTTCATATCTTCTGTTTTATCTTCACCAACAGTTGCGGGTAACGTAATATTTTTTGATGCTGCAAGGGTCTTTAATTCCTCATTTGCTTTTGAATGATCCTTAACCATCATAGCGCCAAAATCTTTCACACTTTTGTCTGTAGCATTCTTGGAAGCATATTCTCCTAATTTTACTTCCTCCATACCTCCATTTGCTGCTTTTACGGCAAAATCGGCTACATCATCATTTATTCCCATCCCGGCAGTTGTATCTTTTGGCTCCATCATACCGGTAGTATCTTTTGCATCATTGGCGCTATCTGCTGTTGCCACGCTATCTGTTGATGCATTATTACAAGCTTGCATTATGCCTAGTCCTGTAAATAACATTATAACACTTAACTTTTTCATGGTTTTTGTTTTTTTGATTAATTATTGTTTTGTAATTCATCACCCCTTAAACAAATAATGAGCCACTGATAACCGTGTTTAAATTGATTGTTTATTAGAATTTTTTTGTGGATTTTCTTGCACACCATAAATTTTTTTGGTGGTGGCGGCTATTTTTTTTAAATAATTTCAAGAGCAATATTTGGGGATGCGAAAAATTTTTGCCTGTGCTTTATGAATAAAATAAAACAATGGTGAGTGAAATGGAGATGTAGGCGAAAAAATTACCGTTGTTGATTCCTGGTTCTTTTATTTTCTTCTTCAGGTATCTTAAATGACCATGGTCCGTTACCGATAATCAAAAAATAAACAAGCAATAATAAAACCAGTACCGAGAGAATCAATTCTGAATATGGTTGTAACATATCCCTGTTTGAATTCACAAAAATTACTGCGCCAAGCAAAATTGGAATTTGTATAAGGCATGCAAACCGTGTAAACAAACCGAGTATTAAAAAAATACCGCCAAGGATGTGAGCAAACACCACATATTGGCCCGCCAATGTATAAGCAAAATCGCCAAATGAAGTTCTGTTGGGCATCAGGTTGATGAGTTTACTCATGTTGAGGACAAAATCAATCCCTTTATAAACGAGAAAAAGACCTAAAGCTATACGTACGATATCCATCCATTTCGGATGGTGACGGTTGCCCCATTGCTCAATGCGTTGAAGGAAATTCATATAGAAAGGGTTTAAGAATGAAAGAGCTAATTCAAATTTAATACAATTCCCTGATTTTTTTTATTTCAATTTCTCTGTCTTTTTTTGATTTGGCTTGCAAACCCTAAATCAAGTTTAACTGCTACTTTTAATAACTTCACAATTGCGTTTTCATTAATGTCATCAACCGAGTAAAAGATTTTGTAAAATATCTGCTTGTTAGTTCCATGAATGAGGTAGTTGTCTTGATCATCGAGCCTGTTGCCATACCAAAACCCTAATAAAACGCCTCTCTTTATTCCTCCCCTTGGAATTGTTGAAGGCCATATAATACAAATTCCTTTATTACCATAAAAAAATGGAACGCCGTAGGATATTTTTTCCTTACACGTTGCGGGTAAGTTTTCAATTATTACTTGTCTGAGCACATCAGTTATAATACGCTCCTCCTCCGGGAGTATTTCATATAACTGCAGCAGTGAATTGATCTTTATTAAAGAAATTTGATTCAAAATAGTTGTGTTACAGGTATTTTCTAAAATTATCTGAAGTATCTGTAAATCCCGGCATAATTGTTTCTTTAATTTCATTCATTAGATTGTCTCTGTAATTCATTCATTAAATTAGAATACAATGATGAAAGAAAACCCTGCTACAGGTACTCCGGCAAAAGAAATTGTTTTGTTATTTATTAAAGCATTGAACAACGAAGATTTTAAAACGGCGAGGAATTATGCAGATGAGGGGGTAAGGTTTGAAGGAGTGCTTGGGTCACGCGACGGTGCCGATGTTTACTTTAAAGATATGGAGCAGATGAAACTGAAATATGATATAAAAAAAGTTTTCGTGGAGGGTAATGACGTCTGTCTTTTTTATGATGTTCGCATATCAGGTATATCGGTGTTTAGTTGTGGCTGGTACCTCGTAGAAAATGATAAGATTCGCTCTATCAAAGTTTTATTTGATCCCAGGCCTATACTCGAACTGTCACGGAAGAATTAATTTATTCTTTTAAAAATTTCTGTATTTCTGTCGTCTCCTTTTTATACAAAATCAAATTATATATTCCTGATGAAAGATTGCTTATATCTATTGAAAAAGAAGTTTTACCATTGAGCGAAATTTTCATTTGCCTTAATTTTCTTCCTGCATTATCAACGATTTCGAAGTTGCCCAATTCATTGCCATTTGCCTCGACAAAAAGAATCCTCTTCGCAGGGTTTGGAAAAACAAGCAGCCTTCCGTTCGCATTTATTTTTACAGCCACAACATTGCTGTAAGAGAATTTGCCATCTATATCCACCATTTTTAGCCTGTAAAAATTAATTCCACGTAAAGGTTGGGGATCAATGATTGAATAATTTCTTACAAAAGAAGTTGCCCCCAAAGATGGTACGCTATTAATTTGAATGAAATGAATTCCATCTCCGCTTCGCTCAATTATGAAGGCGCTAAGATTTTTTTCAGTTGCTATTTTCCAGTGCAGCAGAACCGAAGTGTTCAACAATGAGCCGGTAAAGTCTAATAGCGTAACCGGTACCGGGCCACCTTCTGCAATTAAATATCTTGCCACAACTCCAAGGGATCCCGGGAACTCGCCTGAGCCTGTGGCGTATAATTTACCATTTGCAAAAGCCAGGCTTGAAATTCTGCTGCCTCCTAATCCTATGTTGGTTATTTGGATACCGTCATTACTAAAAGTATTGTCTGGCGTACCATCGCTGTTATAAAGTACAACTGCAAAATTATCATTGGTTCCGCCAACAGCAATTCTGCCATCACCGTTAATAGCCACGGATAATCCATACTCCATATTAAATCCTACATCCGTAGATTGAAAACCATTATTACCAAATGAACTGTCAAGACTGCCATCTGTTTTATAACGGGCAACAGCAAACGCTGTGGAATTTCCAAAAATGTTTTGAGAATATCCTGCAACAATTATCTTCCCGTCATTTTGAACTGCCAATGATTCGCCAAAATAATCATCGATCCCAAAAGAATTATATTGAATACCGTCCTCCGAAAACGTATTATCAAGACTTCCGTCAGTATTAAAGCGTGCCACGGAAAAATTGTCGTTACCATTAACATAGGAATATCCCGAAGCAATTATTTTCCCGTCCGTTTGTATAGCTATGGAGTTTGCGAAATCCTTTGCAAAACCAAGATTGGTTAACTTTTTACTATTCACTCCAAAGGTGTTGTCGGGCGAGCCGTTGCTATTCAAACGGGCGATGGCATAAAAAGCTGAATCATAATTTGTGTCAATAAAACTAAAGCCTGCCAAAACAATTTTTCCATCGGCCTGCAGAGCGATCGAATTGCAATTATCAGCAAACCCTATCGAAAAAATAACCTTCCCGGTACCATTAAATGTGTTGTCAGGACTACCATCAGTATTATATCGTGCTACTGCGAATTGATTGTTACTTTTGCCAGCTACAACTATTTTGCCATCCTGCTGCACGGCTACCGCATAACCATAATTATCGGTAGAATCGAAATCAGTTAATTGTTTTCCATCGTCGCTGAAGCTGCTGTCAGGGATTCCCTTGTCATTATAACGGGCCACTGCAAAATCATAATTGTTTCCATTCCACGCATAACCCGCTACAACTATTTTTCCATCGTTCTGTACCGCAGTGGCATTCAATTGTGTATATCCCTGCTTATAATCTTCCAGCAATTTTCCGTTGCCGTTAAATGAATTATCAGGGCTTCCGTCGTTATTATACCTGGAAACAGCAAGATGTTGTACGTTCATACCCTGGCTATGATTAATGGCATAGCCTGCTGCCAATATTTTATCGCCATTTTGAATAACTACCGAGCCGGCAAAATCATCAGACGAAGTGAAATCGTTTGGAGAAGTAAAGTCAGTATTCAATATTCCATCATTATCAAAAGTATTATCCAGGCTTCCGTTAATATTAAAACGGGCAATCACAAAGTCATAGGTTAAATTTAATGTGAAACCGGCTACAACGATTTTACCATTATTTTGTATGGCCAATAATGAATTTCCAACTTGTGAGGCTGCATCTAACGGAGCGGTTTGCTTACCATTGCCATTAAATGAACTATCGGCGCTGCCGTCGCTGTTATAGCGGGCAATAGCAAAATGGTTTGGTTCAAAGGTGGTGCTCCCCGCCAAAACAATTTTTCCTTCACTCGTTATTGCTAAAGAATAGGCATTATCAAAATAGCCGAAATCGGTTGTTTGTTTTCCATCACCATCAAATGAACTGTCAGGGGAACCATCACTGTTATACCGGGCAACCGCAAAGTCAGCATCATTTCCGTTGGAAGCATAACCTCCGGCAACTATTTTCCCATCAGGCTGCACAGCTACGCCGGTTGCTGACTGGACATGAATTGGAATTGAATCGGTTTGATCTTTCCCGGGTGGTATCTTAAATCCAAAATCTGTTATTACTTCACCATTGCCATTGAAAGTATTGTCAGGGCTTCCGTCTGAATTTAACCGTGCCACACCAAAATAGGTATCACCATCGTAATAAGTACCTGCAATCAATATTTTCCCATCACTTTGTGCGGCGACAGAGTTGGCATAACCGTTTCCATTAAACGAAGTGTGTATGCCATTGACTCCAAATGTTGAATCGACCATTCCATTGGCATTGATGCGGGCGACCTGGAAACCAAAGCCTGCAACTACTATTTTTCCATCAGCCTGCAACGCTCCATAGGCATCAGAAAATGGAAGTGATCTTGAATATCCGCCAATTCCATAAGCCGAATCAAGTGAGCCATCTGCAAATCTTTTGGAAACGTAGGTAGGGTAGTTAAAAATGATATACATACCACCATCTGGCGCTGCGAAAACCTGTCTTCCTACACTGTTGTAGTCATAATGAGAACCTATATCGGCCGTAACATAGCCATGATTTCCAAATGAAGGATCAAGTTCTCCGGATTGAGCGAAGGAAAATACAGCACAGGCAATAAATAAGGCAAGCAGGGTTAGCTTTAGCATTTTTTGTGGGTTAAGATGTCCGGGTAAACTTGTTGTGGTTCTTGCAGAATTAAGAAGTAGCTATTACTTCTAATTAGGAGGATATTAAATCAAACGAAGCAGTAAAAACGATAATATTTACTGCTAAATTAGAGTTTAATTTTATCACAAAATCTTTTTGAGCACATTTATTTTTCAACATTTTTTCAATAACGTTTAACGTCGTAAAATTACTATGATGTTTGTTGGTTGCGGGTTGCAAAATGAAGACTGAAGCTAATGAAGTACGAATAATGAAGTCTCCCGAAGTAAAAAAATTATTTACTCTTTATTTAGTTTTATTAAATCCTTTACGGTGAAGACATTAAAAATTCAGTGACCCAGGTTTTTCCAGCACTTCAAAATGTGTTACATATGTTTTCAAATTCCAACAGGAAATCTTTGTCTTCAGGATAGTACCTGGCTTTTTCATATTCTTCGCCTGCAAATCTTTTTATGGCGGCAATGCTATCCCAAAAAGTGAGTGTATGAAAATGTGTAATATCATTTTCATCTCTTTTTAAAAGGAACACACCTTTATTTCCTTCAACTTTTTCATAATCATGCAATCCTGTTTTTAATAGGTATTGATGATATTGTCCCGATTTTTTTTTTGGCACTTTGCCATGCCACATTCTTGCTATCATAAAAAATAGAATTTAGATTTTTAAATCTTTCTGAGATCCTATCATAACACAGTTCAGACGGCATTAGACCTGTTGGTAATTGCCTGCACATAATATCTTTTTTGGAATGATTTTCAATTCAATTTATTCAATAGTTCCCTCCAATAGCCTCCTTGGCCGGTTGCGAATTGCGTGCAAAAATGAATAAAAATCAGTCATGATTTATTTGTTGAGTGGCTTTTAGCTTTTGTTTAATAGATTTTTATTAAATCTACTATTACATTTTCTTTTTGGTTCTTTTTTCTTTTAATATCGATGCCTTTTTTCTGATTATGTTTGCCGATAATCTATGATAAGTATCATCATCCCCACTTTTAATGAAGCAGAAAAAATTGCATCAACAATTAATTATTTGCTGAATGGGATTGATAAAGAATATATAAAGGAAATAGTCGTCGCTGATGGAGGAAGCCATGATAATACTGTTGCAATTGGGCAACAGTCATTTGCAAAAGTAATTGTCGTCACAGGTAAGAACCGTGCGGCCCAATTGAATGCAGGCGCATCCGTGATCAAAAGCGAAATACTTTTCTTTTTACATGCAGATACAATTCCATTCCCCGGTTTTACAAAAAAAATAATCGAAGCTGTTAATAATAAATATTACTCGGGGTGCTTCAAACTTTTGTTTGACTATGACCATTGGTTTTTAAAAGCCAATGCGTGGTTCACAAGATTTGATGTAAATGCAGTGCGTTTTGGAGATCAGGGATTATTTACCACCAGGGCGGTTTTTGAAAAGTGCGGTGGCTTTAACGAAAATCTTTTCATCATGGAGGACCAGGAAATTATTCACCGCCTAAAAGCCTTTTCTTCTTTTAAAGTATTGGACGGTTATGTAAAAACTTCAGCCAGGAAGTATTTAAAAAACGGCATTTATAAAACACAGGGAATATTCTTTATTATATGGCTGTTATATTACCTTGGCTCACCTCAAAAAAAGTTATTGAAATTATATCGTAAATTTTCAACATAGAATAATCTATGAAACCTGACGATGCTAATGCAAAACTAACTGCTTCACAAAGGCCCTTCAGGATTTTAATTATTCCGGCCCTAACCGACGTGAATATCATTGCCCGGGTGTCGATTTGAAATCACGGATTCTAATGCTTCGAATGACTGAAAGCAGCCGCGGAGTGGGAAATAAATTATGAAAATTTGGGATGAGGACAAATATGGTTTAAATAAAGATGTTACTTTACACCCAAAGAAGTGAAGGGAAAAAACTAAGGAAATAAATGAATATCCTGCACCGCATTTTTGACTGGAAAGGAATACCGGTACTATTAATTCTTTTTTGGCTGTTCTTTTTTCTTGAAACAAAATTTGAGCTAAGGAAAAGAGTGCAAAAGAAATGGCCGCGATTAATAATAAATAATATTGTATCTATCCCTTCTTTTATTCTCTTGCGGTTCATGTTTCTGCCTGCAATGATGTGGCTTACCATACAAAATGAAAAAATGCATTTTGGCCTTAACTATTTATATGATTTTGCTCCGTGGATTGAGGGTATAATAGCATTTTTAATTTTTGATTATTCTAATTACCTGTGGCATATTTTAAATCATCGTATTCCGTTTCT
>JBBSPK010000136.1:0-8886 GCA_038258875.1 Chitinophagales bacterium | reverse complement strand
GGCTTTTGGATACATTGCGGGTGGTGCAGGTGGCGAAACAACAATGAGTAATAATAAAGAGGCTTTCAACAACTGGCAGATAATACCCCGCATGATGGGTGACGTTTCAAAACGGAGTATTGAAATTGAATTATTTGGAACGAAATTGCCTACACCTGTTTTACTTGGTCCCGTTGGTGTTTTATCAATCGCACATCCTGAAGCTGAACTGGCAGTTGCCCGTGCTGCCAAAAGTTTGCGTGTACCCCAGGTGGTTAGTACAGTATCATCTAAAACAATTGAAGAAATAGGAGAAGTGCATGGCGGGCATCCACACTGGTTCCAGTTATACTGGGGGCGTAATAACGATTTTACACAGAGCATCATTGGCCGTGCTGAGAAAGCCGGCTATAGCGCCATAGTAGTAACACTTGATACAAGATTATTTGCATGGCGGGAACGTGATATAAAAAATGCTTACCTGCCTTTTTTGTATAATGAAGGGTTAGCTAATTATTTTTCAGATCCTGTGTTTCTTGCAGAAGTTGGCGATCCTTCAAAAAATAAAATGCAAACGATGCTGCATTTTGCCAACTGTTTTTCAAATCCATCATCAACATGGAACGATCTAGCAGTTATAAGGAATTGTACCAAACTTCCTGTAATTGTTAAAGGAATCCAGCATCCCGATGACGCAAAAAAAGCTATTGAACATGGCGCTGACGGAATTATTGTTTCCAACCATGGCGGCAGGCAATTAGACGGCGCCGTCGGAGCGCTCGATACATTGGCAGAAATTGCTGATGTAGTAGCAGGTAAAACTACCATATTGTTCGATAGTGGAATTCGTCGAGGAGCTGATGTTTTTAAAGCAATGGCCTTAGGTGCCAAAGCTGTTCTTATTGCACGCCCTTATGCTTATGGGCTCGCGCTTGCAGGGGAACAGGGTGTGAAAGAAGTTGTTGCTAACTTACTTGCCGACATAGACCTTACGCTTGGGCTTGCCGGGTGCAATTCATGGGCGGAGGTTTCAAAAGAGAATTTATCTCATCCTTTAGGGTCTGAAAAATAAAACCCGCCTGTTTTAAGAAGCGGGCGGGAGTTACGCGTTCGGATGCTTATTTCATTTAAAGCTTTTGCTTGTGGGATGAATACCAGATTATTTTTCCGTCCTTTACTGCATTATCATCTTCATAATTAGCAGAATCTACCTTTCCCGATTTATAGGTATCAATTTCTTTATACCATACATTAATATAATCAGCACTGTCTTTTACCGAATGATTTTTTAACCATACATCCATTTTAATTACAACAGAGCTAAGGCTGTCTCTTGTTTTTGTCCAGTCTTTCATCAATGAATCTGTAAGACCGCTGAATTTAAATCCGTCTGCACCGTTTACATACATGCTATCACCCATAGTCGATCGCAATCCCGTTAAATCGCCACTTTCCCAATACTTATAAGAATTGAGCACCAGCAAAAGCATTGAATCAGATACATTGCTGGTAAATTCCGTCGCATAGTTTGCTTTATACGGTAACTCAATGTTGCTCGCGGCGACAGTATCGGTTTTGCCTTCTTCTTTGTTGTTGCAGGCTACAATACAACAGGATAATACCAGGAAGTTGAAGATGTACTTTTTCATTTCATTTTATTTTGGTTAAAGAAAATAGAGACGGAGGCCTATTGCTAGTGAAAGGAAAATAAGCGCCAGGTGAAGGTCATAAAATGAGTTGACGAAGGGGAAGGTAGGTCTTTTAAAGGAAAAGTAGATTTTCTTGAATTAAAATAAAACTATGTAAAGCGCCGCGTGATTGTTTTTGAAAAGAACAACGGCTATTTTAATTTTTCTTTTTTTTCTTTATTTTAGTTAGGCCTTAATATAACCTGCAACATTTTAAAACCAAATATATGACCAACAAATTTCTACAGGTAATGCTTTTATCTGTAATAGGCTTGTCAACACATGCACAGACATTACAAACCTGGAAATGGGACTCTTATAGAATGAAATTCAAAGCGCCCGATAATATGATAGTTCAAAAAAGTGATTCCACTGTTTATGAAGCTAGCAACAAATCAATAACCATGGATATTTACCCGAGAAAGGGTGAAAATTTTACGTATGATGGTATGAAAAATGCAATTATTAAATGGGCAGAAAAGACTTCGCTTTCTTACAACCCAACGAATAGCAATGGCAAATCCCAGCCCATTTATCTTGAAGATATAAATGGATACTGGGGGTGTGCGATTGATGGTACAAAAAGCGGGTTTTCTGCCTCGGCCCTTCTGCTTGTAGATCCGGACCATCCGGAGATCAGTTTTTATATATGGGTCTCTTATGCCCGTGAATACTATCATGATGCCGTCGCAATTCTAAAGAGTTTTACCCCCATGTAACTGGCATGGACTATAATACAAATCCGTCATCTAACGATTAAGCGTACCCGTAATACATGTATGTGCTTTCAGGCGGAATTATAAAAGCAGGCTAACCGGTGATTACAGGGATTATGACCGCAATTACTATGCTGCAATTATAATTACAGGAGCGGCGGCAGAAACTATGAAGATGATAATAGCCGATATGATTTCGAAAGAAGAAACTGGTGGGTCCGTACACCTGACGAGGTAGCTTCATGGTTTGGTGATGATGAGGCGGAACGCAGGCGTCGGATGGATAAAATGTATGGGTAGCATAAAGGTAAGAGGCCAAAAGGTTATGTCAGGTCTGATGAAAAAATACGGGACGAAATTAATGATAAGCTTTATCATGATTCGTTTATTGATGCCTCCAATATTGATGTAAAAGTGGAAGATGGAGATGTGGTGCTTTCCGATACTGTCGAAAGCAGGGGAACTAAGCGCCGTACTGAAGATCTAGTGGATGAGGTTACAGGAGTAAAGGATATAAATAATAATTTGAAAATTAACAAAACTGAATCATCCACCGTTTCGAATGATAAATATGGCGAGCAGTCTTATCAAAATGGCAGGAAAAAAACATCACAGGTTTAATAACAATAATTTCTATGAAAAAGGCTGGCGCATGTCAGCCTTTTTTGTTTAATGTGAGTTAATTTTAAAATCTTTTAGAATTATCTTTACACTTTTTACATGTAGAAACGCAAATGTTAATTTTTACAAAATTTCGTGGCACAATATTCTTGCATAGTATAGCGTATTGTTTAAATATTCTAATTTTCCAAAGAAATCAATAACACTAAATCAATGACTATGAAAAAACTATTTTTTGTATTTACCAGTGCTATCATTTTTGTAGCATGTAATAGCAATTCGAAACCAGAAATGGAAACTACAAAAGAAATAGTTTCCGATTCCACTCAATATAATAACAACGCCAGTTCAGATACGGCCAAAGGCGTAACAGCGGCTCCTGTGATTGCTCCTTCACCAAAAAAAGCTGAAGTGAAGGAAAAGATTACGAAAACAAAAACTACCTCAAAAGTTGAAAATCAGCCAGCTCCCGTTAAGGAAGTCGAACCAGTGGTTACCACCCCTACAGAGACAGCACCAGTAATTACGACTGCAGAAACAACACCTGTCGCCACTCCTGAGAAAAAAGGAATGAGTAATAGTGCAAAGGGTGCTATCATAGGTGCGGGAGCCGGAGCAGTTGGCGGCGCTATTATCAGCAAAAAGAAAGGCAAAGGCGCTATAATTGGCGGTTTGCTTGGAGCCGGAGCCGGTTATATCATAGGAAAGAAAAAGGACCAGAAGGATACAGCACAATAAGATCTTCAAAAACAAATTATAAAAATGCCCGTAGATCGCGGGCATTTTTTATGTGCTAACGTTAAGCTTATCCGCGATCATTTTCCGAAGTATAGTTGCCTGATCCAATTCCTTATACTTTGTTAAGATACCATCCAGGCGAATCCAGGTATTAAACTATGGAAGCCGTTTACATTCTTATTACTGAAGAATCTTTACAAACATTCACCCTCTAAAAAAATAAATTATGAAACAATTTTTACTATCACTTACAATTTTTATGTTTTTTGCAGCTTGCAGAAATGAACAAGAGCCGATAGAAAAGACCGGTGCTGTACAATTATTGCCGTCCGTAGCTGCCTATAACAGCGACGCAACCTCAGACACCAGCACGGCGGCAGCTCCTCTGTTAACGGTAGCTAAAGCAGATAACCGTCCAACGAAAATCATTTACATCACCAGGGAAACTAAATATGTTCCGGAAAAGGCTACGAGGCCCGTGATTCAGGATCCTGTTCCTACTATTCCGACCCCAAATTCCGGAGGTGGAAATGACGGCAGTACAACAGCGCAGCAAGGCCAGGGTAGTGTTAATACAGGAGAAACAACTGTACCATCAATTCCCCAACCTGAAAAGAAAAAAGGTTGGAGTAATGCCGCAAAGGGTGCAGTTATTGGAGCAGGTACCGGTGCAATTGGTGGGGCCATAATCAGTAAAAAGAAAGGCATGGGAGCTGTTATTGGAGGTGTAGTTGGCGCAGCAGGAGGATACATAATAGGAAAAAATATCGACAAGAAAAACGCAGGAAAATAAAAATTTGCATACTCTTTGCTAAACCCGGTAATAGTCGGGTTTTTTAATTTTATGGACTTTCGATTAATCACCGCTATAAATTTCTAAAGTTTTATGGATTATCGCTTATTTTTACTTCAAAATCTAATACAATGAAAAAAATTTTACGCTTAAAATTTTTGTTGGCAACACTTTGCATTATTTGGACAAACTCTTTTATAGTTGCTCAGGAAAGACAGCTTGTTCTTTCCGGGTATACAGAAGATGTTATCGCTGACGCGGTACTTAATACGCTTCCCTCTGCTGTTACTAGTACTTCCGTCGATCTCACAGGAAGTTTTTTTTTCGTCCAGGGCTATAGCAATAATGCCGTTCCATATAGTAACGGGTTACCCGTAACCGGACAGTTTACCAGTAGCGCCGGCCACAATTTTCAATTACCCGCGTATAATGCAAATAATTCATTGAGGTTAGTGGCCCTTCAATCAGGAACATTAACCTTTGGGGTTTCCGATCAAATAGCTTATAGTGCATTATACATTTTGGGAACAACAGGTTCAGGCGGTAATCTGGTAAATTACACAATAAATTTTGATGATGCCACAACTACCGCAGGATCGTTTGTTATTGATGATTGGTTTTGCAATAGCTGTACACCATATGCCATAAGAGATTTAAGCAGAGTAGATGTAAATGGAGTCCTCAACGGTTCAAACCAATTTGCGATAAGAGAACATCCAATCTCATTATCAATGACGGACCAGGCGAAACAGGTAATGAGTATTGATTTTTCGGTACCGGCCGGGGAGCCTGGAGCAACAAATATTTTTGGGATCACCGGGCTGCCGACAGTTACCGTGCCTGTTACTCTTGAGTATTTTACAATAAGGGTAGAAGACAGCCAGGCGAAATTACAATGGAAAACATCCCAGGAATATAATAGTAAGCGATATATCATAGAGCGTGCAAATAGTTCTCAATCTTCGGCATTTGTGGAAGTAGGCGAAGTTCCATCCTCGTCGGCAAATGGAGCGGTATATAATTTTATAAATGTACCGGGCAGCCCGGGAGTCTATTTTTACCGTTTAATTCAGGAAGATATTGATGGCAAGAAAAAAATCCTTGGAACAAAAAGCATCACCCTTAATAGTAAATTCAAATGGGCCCTTCAGGATTTAGGCCCTGAATGGAAACTTATTTGTGATCAACCATTCCAATATCGTATTATTGATATGCATGGCAGAATATTTCGAACCTCTACAGGCGCCGGAAGCGCAATCATCTCTAAACCATCTGTTCGTGGTATTTATGAATTGCAGGTGCAAACCGGCGGGGAACTTTCAACAAAAAAAATAATAAGATAAATTTTCTAAAGTAAGAAGGAAAGGCCGTCTCTTAGCAGACGGCTTTTTGTTTGCGAGATAATAGGAAAAACACTATTTATTCGGCATGATAGTTATTAAATGCATAAAAATTTAAGCATTTATATTGATAATCAGTATTCTATACAAAACTGATATTGTGTAAATATCATTGTGGCATAGTTTTCCTTGATAGAGGGGTAGAATACTTAAAATAAAAAGAAAACTATTGTAGGTATATCATCATTAAATAACTATCATGAAAAAAATATTAATAATTATTACGATTGCCTGTTTGTTCACGGCCTGTAAAAGCAATTCTAAAAGTGATTTGCAGACCAACAAAGTAATGTTAACCGATACCACAGCAGGCTATAGCAATGATATGACAACAGATGTTGGCAAGACCGAAAACGAAAGAGGAAAAACGAATACGGCAGCTTCAACTTCACACAAAAGCAATACTACGGTTTCATCTGCTAATAATACTTCAACTGCCACCAGTACTTCAACGACAACAGCTAAAAAGAAGGGATGGAGTAATCGTGCAAAAGGTGCGGTAATTGGCGGCGCAGCCGGGGCTGTGGGAGGTGCAATCGTTAGCAAGCATAAAGGGACAGGGGCGTTGATTGGGGGCGCTGTTGGTGCAGCCGGTGGATATATTATTGGTAATGAGAAAGACAAGAAAAACAACAGGTAAACAGCTATTCGATTATTATGGTACCTGCAATTATTTTGAAAGTGTGGATATAGGCAAATGAAAATAAAATAAACAAAGAAAATTCCGCTCATTCAGCGGAATTTTTTATGACTAGCCTGGAAATAAAACCCACCCACTCGGGCTTTGGCGCGATGATTTTTATACGTTCGGAAGAACGGAATTTTTAATCATTTTGCAGAAGGTCACTGCTTTACAATTAAAAGGAATTACAAAATGAAACCATTATTTTTGCCATCCTAAATTAATAAGGTCACAATGGCCCGGTAGTTCAATGGATAGAATAGGAGTTTCCTAAACTCTAGATACAAGTTCGATTCTTGTCCGGGCTACTTTGCTCTGTGGGTATGAGTTTAATAATCTGATCTCTACTTAATAAGGAACTCCTTTAGATACCCTGAATAACACGAATGAGTTCTTTTAAATTGAAAAAATAATTTTATGAAATTTCTGAATATTATCATTAAATACCGGCTATTATTGGGTGTATTTTTTCTGTTACTTGCTATTGTGGTCAACCTCGAAACCAGTTTCTGGCCGTCTTTTATTTTATATTTAATTGCTGTGGTTTTAATTGTAGGACATTTTCTTTTTGGCCCGATGAGACTTATACAAGGTTACATGGAAAGTGGCGACATGGAAGGAGCTCAAAAAGTAATTAATTCTATTTGGTTTCCCGGGTTGTTAATAAAACCTGTCCGTTCTGTTTATTTTACGCTGAAGGGAAATCTTGCCATGGTAAACCAGGATTATGAAAATGCAGAAGCGCATATGAAAAAAAGCCTTAGCCTCGGGATGCCTATGAAAGAGGCTGAAGGAGCCAATAAGTTGCAATTAGGTATGCTTTCCATGCAAAAAGGAAATATGCGGGAAGCGGAAAATTACATACGGCAAGCTATACGCACCGGCCTTCCTGATAAAGAAAATGAAGCAGCGGCTTACCTGCAGCTTTCTTCGATAATGATTAACAAGCGTGAGTTTCGTGCAGCCAAAGAATATTTTAGAAAGGTAAAAGCCCTTAAACCTACAACGCCTCAAATTGTTGACCAGGTAAAACAAATGGAAAAATATATAACAAGAATGCCGGGATAAAAAATTATAAGTTTCGGTAAGAAGTGGCAGTTTAAATATTCAAATTAGTCAACGGGTTTAAGTTATTTTTCTCCTTTAAAAAATCCAAGTTCTTTTAAAATTCCTTTGGTGATATTCATTCTCACCGTTTTCATATCAATATTTTTGTCAGGAGATTTTACCAGTGTTACAAAAAAATAAACATGGCGGTTTTCTTCTATCCAGCCAGTTATCCAACCGATGGAATTTTTTTGTTCATCAAAACCCCAACCCGTTTTATAGCTTAGTTTATAAAGTGTATTATCCTCCTGCAGCATTACGTTACGTACGATTTCCTGTGTATATTTTGAAAAAGGAAGTTGATCAAAATAAAGCTTTTTTACCAATCCCAGTTGTTCATCGGGAGATATCTTCAGTGCATTATTGAGCCAGAAGGAGTCGATCGGTCCGGCTATATTCATATTTCCATAATGCAGGGTATCAATCCATAACTTCATCGTATCTCTGCCGATTCTTCGGGCAACTTCCTGGTAGTATGGCACTGCAGAAACTTTAAAAGCTTCCCTCATAGTAAGATCTTTATTCCAGTCTTCATTCCATCTTTTTACGCCATCCCACTTTATAACCATTTTTTCATCTGTAATTTTTCCTGTTTCGAGGCCTATAAGAGAATTTACAATCTTAAAGGTAGAAGCGGGGAGAACTCTTTGGGTATCGAACTTCATATTGTAGACCGTAATTTTTCCGGTAGCGTTATCTAATAATGTAAAACACCCGTCAACACGCGCAGAATCAAAATATTTTTTTAGATCATTATTTATTTCTGCTTTATTAACAGAACAGGAAAAAAAACCAGCCAGAAATATTATGGAGAAAAAGCAAAAATAAATTTTCTTAAATCCCGTATACAAGCTTATCTGTATCATTTTATCATTTTGCTAATTGATGTTCGGCTGTTGCGCATAAATCTTCATAAAAATCATTCCCATATTTTCTTATCAGTGCATCTCTTAGAAAAATATAAACAGGCACCTTTAATTTTTTACCAAGGCTGCAGGCTGCTTTGCAAAGATCCTCCCGCGGTTCATAGTTTACTAAATCAGTTTTACCGGTTTTACTTTTTTTAATTTTTACCGGAAATAAATGACAGCTAATAGGTTTTCTCCAGCTTATTTTTCCATCGTTATAAGCCTGTTCTATTCCGCACTTAACGATCCCACTG
>JBBSPK010000135.1:0-8995 GCA_038258875.1 Chitinophagales bacterium | reverse complement strand
TAATAAAAATGTCTTAATGCCTGCATACTGTATTCCGGGGTATATGGAAAGGAAGACAGTGCGGCTGTCGGTTGTATCACTCCCAGGTCCACTTCCGGACAATGAGCTACATAGCCTTTATAACTATCACCCGCCGTGAGGCCCCAGCAATTTTCGCCATATCCCTTATATTTTTTGGGATTCTCAATGCAATATGCCCGGTTAATGAGTGTATGATTTTTTGTTTGCTCCACATAGTCAATTCCATGATCATCTTGTAATCCATTTGGATCAATTCCCATAAAGGTATATTGCTCAAAAAATAGCGGACCGCCTTTGTCAAAATTTCCTAAAGGAAGATTGATACCATAGTATGAGTTTCCATTTTTCCAGCTCCCGCTTTTCACCCACGAATTTTCATACAACTCTTTTGAAATCGGGTGCCATTGGGAGGAAGCAGATACTATATATGTAATTAAAGCTTCATCGTACCCATACACGGGAAAGTTCATATTAAAATCATTATCCGGGCTCCAGTGCCAATATAAAAATTTATTTTCTCCTTTGCTATGCCAGTTCCAGTCAGCCACATCCCACATTTGTTTTATGCGGTTCCTGAAATATTTTTCCAAAGGAGTGTCGCCGTTAAAATATTCCCTTGCACACAACAACCCCATAAATAAATAAGAAGATTCAACAATATCAGCGCCATCATCCAATCTTCCGAACGGAATTGTTTTGCCCGTAGTTCCATTCATAAAATGAGGATAGATGCCATGATAGCAGTCTGACTTATTTAAAAAATCAACAATTTTTACGAGACGTTTTAATGCCGTATCCCTGCCAATCCAGCCCCTGTTAACTGCGACAATAGTCGATAGAATACCGAAGCCGGTTCCACCAATTGCGCCCGCTTCGGATCCAAATGTCCCCTTGCTAAAATTCGGTTCATCATTGGCCTCATTAATATAATCCCAATAGTAATCTGCCTTTACCGTATTATCCCGTTCCCTGGCAAGCCCACTAACAGGATGGGCATAATGCCAAAAAAAGCGAAATGTTTGGCGTTGTACAACATCGAGCAAAGCCGAATCAGAAAGGCCTTTGATAATTCCTACAGGAGCAATCGAATCAGGAAACGTTTTGGATGACTTGCTTTTTTGAGCAATTGAAAAGGTGCTACAGGTTGCAATAATACAAGTGAAAATAATTTTATAGCGCATAATAAATTGTTTTTGTTTGCCTCACCCAAAGCCCGTTCTTTCATAATTGGAAAAAGTTTCTTTGCATTATTTTTTTAATTCCGCTTTTAATTTTTCGAGACCTTCCTTTATTTCAGGATTGCTCATAAATAATTTCCATAACAACCCCGTCCGGTAATTTTCTATCATTGCCACCATTGGCCCCTGGTTCAATCCCATATAAATTCGGGAACACCAGTTTTCAGTTAAATTAAATGCATCCTGAAAGCCATACTCACCTAACAAAAATTTTCCATAGGTGTTATAATAATTTTTTAACGCCTTCATGGATTCAACCGGTGTGTATGGAAATGAACTAACGGCTCCCGTAGGCGCAATTGTTCCGTCATTTCTTCCGTTTACCGGTTCGCTCGCGTGATAAGTTACCGGACCGTCGCAAGCCGTTAATCCCCAGCAGCCATCTCCATAACCTATAAAATTTTCAGGATTTTTCAAACAGTAGCGATAATTAATCAATGCTATGTTTTGATTATTGGTAAAATAGTTGGTGTATTTATCTGTAATAAAATGTGGATCATAACCGAGATAAGAATAGTGTGTAAAGAAAAGCGGGCCGCCATTGGAAACACCAACATCTAACTTTATACCGAAATAGGTATTCCCATTCGTATACATGGAACCGTCTTTCGTTCCACCCCATCCAATCCTGTATTGCTGCCCTGTACTATCCTGGTTGGCCCAGCCACTATAATACAAACTTGCAGGAACACTATGAGAAGGCGATGCAATTGCAAGAAGGTATGTGACCATCGTTTCATTCCACCCTGTTAGCCTGTGATTAATAACCCATGCCTGGTCAGGCGACCAGTGCCAGTATAAATATTTACTATCAGGATAACGACGATACCAATCCCATTCAACATTTTGCCAGATGGATGTTATCTTTTCTCTTATTTCTTTTTCAGCCGGGTCATTTTTATTGAAGTATTGCCGTGCGGTTAATAATCCTTGCATTAAAAAAGAAGTTTCAACCAAATCACCGCCATTATCCCGCCTTCCAAAAAATGGCTCTACCTTACCGGAGGGACCATCAATAAAATGAGGAAAAGCCCCGTGGAATTTTTCTGCATTTTCCAAAAAAGAAACAATTTTTAAAAATCTTTCTACCGATTGTTTACGGGTAATGAATTCCCTTTCTGTTCCAACAAGTAAAGCCATTATTCCAAAACCCGACGCACCTGCAGCAATCATATTCGTGCGACCGGGAATATTTTCTTTGGATAGTCCGCTTTCTTCTTCTGCCCCTTCCCAATAATAACGGAAACAGCCTTCCTGTATCATCGTAAGAAATTGGTTGTCGGTCATTGCCTTCGTACTTGCCGAAACTGTATTTGATAAACCGGTTTCTTTATATTGATAGTTCAAAAAAGAAATTTTGTAAAAATATTTTTTGCCCGTTACTCCTGTGAAATCTGTATAACGGTTTATCCATGGCGATTGAATTCCTACGGGTATAAATTTTTTCCCGTCTCCGGAGCGATAAATTTTTATATACTTCACGGTTGAATCCTGAACCTTGTGCCAGGAAATATCGATATGCTTTAAATAACCTTTGGCGGAAATTATTGCAGGCGACGCAGTAACTGTTGTATCAACATTACCGGGTGAAAATTCAATATCATCTACATAAATGGTATGTTTCTTTCCGTCTTTTCCATTTTGAGCAAATTTGACGCCGATAACATCTCCGGGAATTTTAAAGCCGGGCTTATTGAAAGCAATAGTTTTGATGAGCACGCCTGACCATGCATTTACAGCGTCCGTTGCAAAAGTTATATCATTGGAAAGAGTACTGTCTTTGAATACAAGACGTACTGAAGGAAATTCCCGCTGCACTGTGTATGCAGTAGGATAAATTTTGAATGCAAGATATTCAACAGGCTTAAAATGATCCATGCCCCGAAGATCTTCCCTGAAAACAGTGGCATCCCAGTTGCCATTCCCATTTACATATTCCAGTTGCAATGCATTACCGGGCGTATTAAAAAAAATTTTGCTTACAGGTAATCTGTACTTTTCGTTTTTTATAGACGATGGCGACTGGTAAGTTGTATGACTGTAGTAATAATTTTTATCCATCATGCTGTTGGTAAAAATGGTATAGTCATACAAATGCTCTTGTGCACAAGCAACCGATGGGAGTATTACAAAGCAAAAAAATAATCGTTTCATTCCGTTTATTTTCCGCAGGCTATTTTACATACGGACTTTCAAATCCTAATTTCTTTAAACCAGCCTGTACTTCGGGGATATTCATAAATAGGTTCCATAATAATCCTGACCTGTAATTTTCTATCATAACAATTATTGGCCCCTGGTCTATGGCAAGATGTGAAGTTGCATACCAGTTTTTTGTTTCATTAAAAGCATCCACAAAACCATATTCACTCCATATTTTATCGCCGAGGTCATAATAAAAATGCTTTAATGCCTGCATGGAATATTCAGGGGTGTATGGAAAAGAAGACAGTGCGGCCGTCGGCGCAATAGTTCCGGAATCATTTGTGGGTGAATAGGCATTGTAACCATTATAAGTATCACAGGCAGTAAGGCCCCAGCAATTAGTGCTGTACCCCTTGAACTGTCCGGGGTTGTCAACGCAGTAAGCATGATTAATGAGTGTATGGTTTTGATTCTGCATCCAGTAATCAGCATATCGGTCTTTCAATCCGTTGGGATCTAATCCCAAAAAAGAATAATGCGAAAAAAATAGCGGGCCACCATAATCATAGCCTAACGGTAACGTATAATTGTAAAATTTTTTACCATTTTTGAAATTATTATTAACAGCCCATCCACGATTGTAGACAACTCGGTCGATTGAATGTTGTGGTGATGCGGCTGCAAGTATATAGGCAATCAGGCATTCATTCCATCCTCTTATTTCGGCATTCATGCTCCACCCGTTATTTGGACTCCAGTGCCAGTACAATACACTGATGCCTCCCCGGGTTTGCCAGTTATATTCCACGTCATTCCACATCCAGGTAATCCGTTGCCGCAATTGCTTTTCCTTTAAATTATTCTGGTTAAAATACTCACGTGCACAAAGCAATCCCTGCATTAGATAAGAAGTTTCCACGATATCGCCACCATCGTCTTTGGAGCTGAAAGGAATGGTTTTACCGGTAGCCCCATTTAGCCAATGCGGAAATACGCCATGATATTTATCTGCCTTTAGAAGAAACTTAGCCAATCTTAATAAACGGCCTGCAGCAGTATCCCTTGTAATCCATTTTCTTTCAGCTGCTACTATAGTTGCCATAACACCAAAACCAGTACCACCGACCGCTGCTACTTCGTGTCCATAGTCGGTAATATTACTGCGCTCTCTTGCCATGCCGCTCACAGGATCTGCAAAGTCCCAGAAATATTTAAAGGTTTGCTTTTGAACCAGGTCAAGCAAGGCAGAATCGGAAAGATTTTTTTGAATGGCAATTGAATTATCAGCGGCTATGTTTTGCTTTTTCTTTTGCGAAAACGAAGGGAAATAAAATAACAATAATACTACTGCAGAAAAAAACTTTATCATGAGCAAACAATCTTTTTTTATCGCATAAAGATACAGGAAAACGCGATGTGCGACCAGTACCGAACCGGGAATGATGTTGCTTCGGACAGTTAAAATGATGTTTATCAAATAAATTCTGATACTATAATCTTTAATCTCATACGGACACTTTCACCTGTCATTTTTCCGGTAACAAGCTTACAATAGATGTTGCAAGAAGTCTCGAGCTCCCAGCCGCTCATGTTTATTATATAATCCGAAAGCAGAGAAAGTAATGTTTCGATTTGCCCGATGAAAATTTGCGTTAAGCCCGGGTATTTATACTCATTTTTTGCTACAATTGAAGCCAGGCTTATAAAATTTACAATCGGGAACAATTATTTTTAAAAAAAATAGTTATTACATTAATGATTGCTGTGAAATAATTTTTCTCAATCCAATTTTTTTCTATGTCGCTATTTTTTACAATTTTTACAACGGCTGCGTTGATTTGTTTTTCCTTAGTTTTTTTCTTTAAAACAATTAAGCAGAAAAAAGAAAATCTTCTTCTGCGCCTAAGCCTGGAAGGAACGGCAAATAATCTTACTTTTTGCAGCCAGGAGATTCTTCAAAATAAAGTAATTGGCATTGATGGAATACACCGGAAAATTATGGTACTGGAAAAAATCAAAAATTCATTTAAGTGCTCTGTAATATCTCTTGACGACGTACAGCATTGTGAATTAATAACAAACTGTGGCTCATTGAATGTCGATAATTTAAAAAGATTTGAGCAAGAAAAAAATCTCAGGGCAATCGAACTGCAATTCGAATTTAAGAACCAGGCTCAGCCTGCTTCAATTATATTTTATGACAACCTGAACAATTCCAGGCGGGAACTCGAATTTTTAAAGGCAAAAGCTGAATACTGGAGTATAATGCTTTCAAAAATGCTTACCGGGCAGTCGCAGATGAGGGCACGGGCCTAAGGTTTTCCATCATCTTCAAAGAAAGTACAATTACATCTGCAAAATCTTTTTCATTATTATCATACCTCGAAACTTTTCTTTCATCTGTACAAAATCAAGGCGTGTAGTACCACAAGGTTCAAACCCATGTTTTTGATAGAAACTGATAGGGTCTGTACTGGTATCCATAACTTTTATCCATATCACTTTTTTACTTTGCTGTTTTGCAAATTCAAAAACATATCCTATTAAATGAGTTCCAATGCCTTTACCTGACGCATCTTTAGTTAAATAAATTCTTTCAAGCTCAAGTGCATCTTCTTTTTTATAACTTTCAAAAACTGCATTCACATTCAACTTCATGAAGCCAACGGCTGCATTGTTATAATAAACAAGAAAAAATAACGCGTTAGTATCAGCAAGTTCTTTTTCAAGATTTGGTACTGAAAAACATTTATCGATATACCATGCACCTTTATCATGCCATAAATGAACATAATGATCGCTGTATGCTTTTACTGCTATTTGGCTAAGCGATGCAGCATTACTCACCGCAAGTTTTTGTACTTTAATATCCTGTTTACTCATACTGACCTTAACATGAAAATATTATCTCCGGAAACATTCAGGCAAAAAAGGTGCTAATTTCAAAAAATATAATTTTATAATTCACAAATTCGGGCTCTGAAAACCGATTTGCTTCATACCTCTCTTTATTTCAGGGCAACTCATAAATAAATTCCAAAGCAGGCCACTCCGGTAATTTTCAATCATCACTATCTGGGGACCCTGGTCAATGGCTAAAAAAGAGTCTGCGAACCAGAGATCCTTTAAATTAAATGCATCAATAAATCCATAATCCCTGAACAATTTATCGCCCAACGTATAATAGAAAAATTTTAATGCATTCATTGATTGGACAGGAGTATAAGGGAAAGACGAAATAGCTGCTGAAGGCGTTATCACCCCATCATCATTGCCAGGGGCATGTGCGTTGTATCCTGAAACATTATCGTCGCTTGCTGTAAGCCCCCAGTTCATTGTACTGTAGCCATAAAAATTATTTGGATTAGCAACGCAATAGTTATAATTGATTAAAGTATGATTAGTATTCTGGGTAAAATAATTGGCATAAGGATCCGTAAGGTCATGCGGATTGATTCCGAGGAAAGAGTAATGGGAAA
The DNA here is from genome assembly GCA_038258875.1 of Chitinophagales bacterium. Lineage (GTDB taxonomy): Bacteria > Bacteroidota > Bacteroidia > Chitinophagales > Chitinophagaceae > Ginsengibacter. Next base: position 2,112 of record JBBSPK010000135.1, on the reverse strand, counting down.
AAAATAATGGCCCGCCAACATTAGGACCAAGTGGTAATTGAACCCCATAATAGGTGTTTCCGTTTTTCATACCACCGTTTGAAGCCCATCCATTATCATAGGCCGTTTTTGGTATTGAATCCGTATTGGAGGATGCCGCAAGAGCGTATACAATTAAGGCCTCATTCCATCCCTTTATTGGCTGGTTGATTTGAAAATTATAATTAGGACTCCAATGCCAGTACAACACATCCTGGCCGCCCTGGCGGTACCAATTCCACTCTATTCCATCCCAAAGCGTGTTAATGTTTGTACGAAGCGCTGTTTCATTCGCATCGGCAGTGTTGAAAAACTGGCGGGCACATAGTAAGCCTTGCATGAGCAAAGATGTTTCAACTAAATCACCGCCATCATCTAACTGGCTGAACGGAACCGTTGCTCCCGTGCTGCCATTTATCCAATGCGAAAATGCGCCATGATAGTGGGTACAATTATTTTTTAAAAAGTTTACGATAGTAGAAACTCTTTGCAAGCCATCTGACCTGGAAATAAAATTTCGGCTTACCGCTGCAATAATACTCATAACACCAAAGCCTGTACCACCGGTAGTTACGACATCTCCCGAAGAATTTCTTTCCCGTGCCATACCCGAAACCGGGTGAGCAAAATCCAAAAAATATTTTAACGTTTGCTGCTGAATTAAATCCAGCAGTGCATTGTCTGTAACGCGGGTAAATTTATCAGCAGAATCAATTTGGGTTATAAAATTTAATGCCGCAGCATTCTTTAAGTTGCCGCCTGTTTTTGACTTTAACCCGGTTGAGACATTTACCGCATATTTTGCAAGATATTTTAACGAAGCTGCGGGTTGAATAACCACAACGCTGTCGCCATTTGAATAACTTGTATTAAATGAGACCACCGTACCGACGGCCTCAGAAAAGGAAAAATTATTACTAACCGAAGAAGGATTAATGGCTGCCGAAAATGAAAATTTAATTACAGGTGTACTATTGATATTATAATCCAAAGAAGTTTCCTGCTTTCCATTCACGGTTATTAATGTAGACGTAAATGAAGAAGGCTGTGGAGGCGGCGGCGGTACCGGATCAGACGATTTTTTACCACAACCAGCAACTGCAGTAAATAATAAAATAATAATCACAACCCAATGATTTTCTCTAAATGCCCGCTGTATTGGTTTCATTGAATGAAACATCATTTTATTAGTATCGCAATCTCTTTTCATTTCTGTCCTATTTTTTATTTGCCATGAATATAATGCTGTCATTGTTCCTGGCTAGCATTAATACATTTCCATATCTTGCTGTGCGAATTAATTTTATATCTCTTATTTGTCCTTTTATGTCCGATAGATTTTCCTGTGGGATGCAATTAATTACATTATTTTTTTTACTGTTAAACAAGGCTGCGGGTTGTGCATCGTATCTTCCTTCGTACGGTACCACGTCAAAAAAATTGCCTCCCAGCACATATTCGTTTCCGGCTGACATATTCCCCAAAAATTGAAAAGCAAATACAGGAGCCATTTGGAGATTGGCAGGAAGATCGCTGACGGAAAAATTTCCTTTGCCATCGCCATAGAAAACTGCAGAGCCCAATCTTTCGGCCATTAGGGGTTTTATAGTGTCAATCCATCCGTAATAAACTTCTTTCATTGGTACACCCGCATATTCTGCGTATAATAAATAGTGTTTTTTGAGCAATGGCAACTGGCGCTCCACTTCGTCTTTTGCAAGAAACGGGTATTCAATACCGTTAGATGTATAAGAGAGTAATTGATCCATCTTGCCGTTTTTATCAAAATCATCCACATACAGTCTTAACGGGCCATCCTTACCACTATGAAATTTATTATTCCATCCCCAGTTTCCTGCAAGTATGTCCGGGTGACCGTCACCATTGGCATCGGCTATAAAAACGGTTTGCCATAAACCAGACGAGTTGGGTATTTGAGTTTTTTGAAACGTACCGTTTTTATTTACAAAAATAGTTACGGCCATCCATTCTCCCCCAACAATTAAATCTTTCCATCCATCATTGTTGATGTCTGCAAAAGATGCGGAGGTCACCATGCCAATATTTGAAAGAGGCATCGTTTTGTTATTATCT
>JBBSPK010000134.1:0-9017 GCA_038258875.1 Chitinophagales bacterium | reverse complement strand
GTGGAGAAAAGATGGATACGCTGGATGTTTTTTATCCTGAACGCATGGCGCAACGGATATTGGGCATGGGGGATATTGTAAGTCTTGTTGAAAAAGCCCAGGAGCAATTTGATGAAGAACAGGCGGCAAAGCTTGAAAAAAAGATAAGAAAAAACCAGTTCGATTTTGAGGATTTTAAAACGCAGTTACAGCAGATAAAGAAAATGGGAAACCTGAAAGATTTGATGGGGATGATACCAGGTGTTGGGAAACAAATAAAAGATATAGATGTAAACGACGATTCCTTTAAGGGAATTGAAGCAATGATTAATTCAATGACACTCGAGGAAAGACGCAATCCTGATTTAATAAATCCAAATCGCAAGCAGCGCATAGCAAATGGAAGTGGGAAAGATATTGCGGAAGTTAACCAGTTTATAAAACAATTTGAACAAATGAAGGGGATGATGAAGATGATGAATAAAATGCCGATGGGCAAGCTTGCCGGCCTCGGAAAAAAGTAAAGAAATAATATATTCCTACTTCGGCTAAATGTTAAGTTTGCCCGAAGATGTTTATGGAATAATTATTTTTTTATTTATTGATTTGTATTTTTGGTCTGCACCTCTTATCTTCGCAATCCCTTAGAAACACTATTTATTAAAACCCAAAAAAAATTTCTATTTTTTATGGCTGTAAAAATGAGATTGCAAAGGCATGGCTCCAAGAAGAGACCATTCTACTTCATAGTAGTTGCAGATGCCCGTAGCCCACGTGATGGTAAATTCATCCAAAAATTAGGCTCTTATAACCCACTTACTGTTCCTGCAAGTATTCAAATTGATCGTCAGAAGGCATTGGAATGGCTGCACAAAGGTGCCCAGCCTACCGATACTGTTCGTCGTATCTTAAGTTTTAAAGGAGTACTCTATTTGAAGCATTTGCTTCGTGGTGTTACCCTTGGCTTGTTTGATGAAGCGACGGCTATGGAAAAGTTTACAAAATGGAGCACTGAACATGATTCAGAATTTGCGAAGCGCCAGGAATCGCACAAAAAAAGCAGAACCTCAAGTCGGACACCAATAGCAAGAAGAACAGAAAGAAGTGCACCTCCAAGGGCCACGTCTAAAGAAAGTGTAAAGGCTTCAGCAGGATCAACTGAAGAAAGTACAAGTGCGGAAAAAACTTCAGAAACACCAACTCCAGAAACACCTGAATAAGATTTCAAACAGTAAATAATTTTAAAAGCTGCCTCTTTTGGCGGCTTTTTTTTTACACATTTTGTTTCAAAAAATCCTCACTTAAGATCCATGTTTTCTTTGGAAGCAGTTTTTTAACCTATCTTCTGGTAAAAAATTCTAATAAAATGTGAATTAAAATTTAAAAGCCGGATTTTAAAACAATTCCAACTAGTAAATTTTTTAATGGCATTAATCTTGTTTTAAAGTGTAGATAATTTAATAAACATATTATCATGAAGACTCTGCAGATTTCAAAATTTATTTTCCTGGTAGCTATCACCAGCTTATTTTTTACCACAGCAAAAAGCCAGGAAAAACAAGAAGATAAAATAGATGCGGCAGCCAAAGTGCTGGCGGACTTTGGCAAGATGAAAGAGAGTATTCCTGCCGAACTGTTGCAGGTTACGCAAGGAATTATTATTGTACCTAAATTAATAAATGCGGGTTTTATTGTCGCCGGCAAAAGAGGAAAGGGCATAGCAATGGTAAAAATGGAAGATGGCACATGGAGTAACCCGGTTTTTGTAACTATTACCGGAGGAAGCGTAGGATTGCAGGCAGGTGTGCAAGCTGTGGATCTTGTTTTAATATTTAAGAACAGAAATACTCTCGAGAAAATCGGAAACGGCAGCTTTACTCTTGGAGGGGACATATCTGCCACAGCCGGTCCCGTTGGACGAAATTCAACGGCAAGCACCGATTATAAACTGGAAGCAGAAGTTTATTCTTATTCGAAAAGTAAAGGCTTATTTGCAGGTATAAGTTTGAGTGGTTCTGCGATAGATGTTGATGCTGAAGCAAATGAAGCCTTTTACGGGAAAGCGGAAGATTCAAAAACATTATTTTCAAACGCAACGGAAAATACTACAGCGTCTGTAACACAGATGAAGAGTGAATTGAAGAATTTATATCAATAGAAACTTTTAAGCTACACGAAAGAAAGCCCCACAGACTCGTGCAGCTTTTTTTGTGCAGATAGATATACACCTGGACATTAGTACTTAATATGATCAAAAACGCCTTCTGTAATAATTCTTTGCGTTCTATCCAATTGGCGAAAAACTTTTAGGGCAAAAGTGCCACTCAGTGTCCTGTTTACAGAATCTATAGAAACTATCTCCAGGCTTCCACCTGAATCACCCGGGTTAATACCTTCATTCGATGAAAAAGCGAACCCAGTATCCTCATATCCGCAAAAATTTCTACTGCTATTCATACTAAGTGTGTAAATATGAACCCCGGAATCTACGAGTGTGAAAGCTATAAGTTTTGCCCGATCATTAGACTGCCCGGCTATAGAAATTACACCATCACTTCTTCTTACGGCGCCAGAAAGAATAGCAACAAATTCGACCCCATTAATGGTTGCCCTAAAATCAGGTGGGGCAGTTGAAAATGTAACATTTGGAGCCTCAAATTTTTTCTGGCAGCCATTGAAGATACTTATTACCAACAGCGATGTTATAATAAGTTTGAAATGCATTCTACAGGTTTTAGCTCACATGTAATTTAAGAATTTATCTTGGTCCGGGGGGACAATTTTTTCTCAAAAAATCAGAATACAGCGTCGATAAATGTTTATGGGTGCCTTCTCCTTCAGAAATACTATGAGTCCTGTTAGGATAAGGCATAAACTGGAAAGTTTTATTGTATTTTATTAATTCATTCAGCAAGGCTTCTGCATTATCGTACTGAACATTATCATCACCAGTACCATGTATAAATAAAAGATTACCCTTTAAATTTTTTGCATAATAAATGGATGACCCTTTTATATAGTTATCCATATTTTCCTGTGGAAGTCCCATGTATCGTTCTTCGTAAACATTATCATAAAATAAAAGATTGTTAACTGCCGAAACGGAAATTCCTGTTTTATAAATTTCAGTATACTGGAACATAAGATGGAGGGTGGTAGAGCCACCGCCACTCCATCCCCAAACCGCCACCCGATCCTTATCAAAATACGGTTTCTCTAATAATTTTTTTGCAGCCATAGCCTGGTCCCTGATGTTTAATCTTCCTATTTGACCGTAAATAGATTTACGCCATTCCGCTCCGCGCAAGGATGGAGTACCGCGATTATCAACGGAAATCTGTATGTAACCCTCGATGCTCATATCACCATTAAAAAGAAAATTAAACTGGGTTCCATAGCTATCGCCAACAGTGGAGTTGGCAGGTTCTGCATATACAAAAAACACCACGGGATATTTTTTTGTGCTGTCAAAGTTTGCCGGTTTTACCATCCAGCCATCCAATGTAATATTGTCTTCAGTAGTCACTTTAAAGTATTCAACATTAGAATTCTCGTTTACCTTCATATTTTTAGCAATGCTTTTTTCCTCAACTAAAGGCTTATGATTTGGCAGCGAGACCCATTCACGAGCGGGAAAAGTTTTGTAATTTGAAAATGTATGCAGCGCATATTTTGCGCCGGGAGATATATCGTAACCATGTGTGCCATTCATTTCAGATGGAGATAATAAATCTAATTTTCCTTTTCCGTCCATCTTTACGCGGTATAAATAGAGTTGCGTCGCATTATTCGGAGACGCCATAAAATACACGTAATTATTTTTATCGTCTATACATTTTATATTATCAATATCATAGTCTCCCTTCGTGATTAGAGTTTCTTTTTTGCCATCGCGGGTTATTAAATAAATGTGGCGCCATCCGTCTTTCTCACTCACCCACAAAAAATCTTTTCCATTATTAAACCATTCCCACCCCGTTGGGTCATCATCATTCCATCTTGATTTTATATCTATCCATGCTTTATCATTTTCAGTATAAAAATTTTGAGATTCACCGGTTATTGCATTGCAATAAAAAAGTTTGCTTTCATTTTGTTTCCTGTTGAGTTGCTGTATCACCAGCTCATTTGAATTAGCTGCCCATTCCATCCTTGTAAGATAGTGTTGTTGGGGATCTCCGGGAATATTCATCCACTTTATGTTATTATCATTTAGATTAATAACACCAATTCGTACCGGAGATGGCGGCTGGCCTACCTTTGGGTATTCAACAGGTATAATCCTTGAATATACTGAATCGGTCGTATTCAACATATAATAGTCCCTTATCTTGGTAGCATCGACCTGCCAGAAAGCTATCATTTTACCGTCCGGGCTCCACCGAAAACCATCCCTGCAACTAAATTCTTCTTCATACACCCAATCAAAAGTCCCGTTAATAAATTTTCGTGTACCGTCATTCGTTAGTGGCTTAATTGCATGTGTTGAAAGGTCTTCTGTAAAAAGATTGTGTTCACTTACATAAGCGGCATTGGTGCCGTCGGGCGAAATTTTAGCAAACATCAGTGACTGAGCCGGCAATCCTTTTCCGAGTTGTGTTAGCTGGTTGTTGGAGAGATTCAATATCCAGTAATCACCACGGGTATTATAGCGCCATACTTTTGCGGTGTTCGTAAAAATCAATAAAGTTTTATAATCGGGTGAAAAGCTATAAATATTAAAAGGTAAAGGCGCATTGCTTCCTGCCGGGATAAGTTGTTCTTTTTTTACTACGATGGTTTCATTGTTGCTTTTTACATCGGTTTTAATAATATTACCATCCTTTAAGTTCAGGTAGGCTGCTCCGTCGCTTGTCCAGTTAATTTCATTTGCATGAAACTGGCAGAAAGCTGTGACAGAAGAAATTAAAAAAATAATAAGTACAGGAAGCTTTAGTTTATTTGCCATTGATTTTTTTATGAGTAAAAATACATAAACACGATTTACATCTTGTACCATTTATATAATTCAGGTATAAATTTGCATATGGCTGAAAAAGAAAAATTAAGAATTGATAAATATTTATGGTGCATAAGGCTTTTTAAAACCCGCAGCCTCGCTGCAGATGCTTGCAATAATGGAAAAGTAAAAAATAAAGGCGTGAATGTGAAGGCCGCAAAAACTGTAAACGTGGGAGAACAGTATGAAGTAAAAACAGAGGCCAAAAAATGGTTGATTGAAGTGAGCAGTTTATTGTATAACAGGGTTCAGCTTTCTGAAGCAATAAAATACTATATCGATCTTACGCCTGAAGAGGAACAAAAAAAAATTCATACAAGCTCCTTTGTCTTTAATACAGGAAAAAGAAAAAGCAAAAAGGGCCGTCCTACTAAAAAGGAAAAAAGAAACCTGGATGAATTTTTTGAATAAAGAAGGTGTGACTGGCTACCTTGTATTCTAAACCCTCACACATCTTACATTTGTAAACATGAAGATTGACATTATTTCAGTAGTTCCGCAATTAATGGAAAGTTTTTTTGCTCATTCAATTTTGAAGAGGGCAAAGGAAAAAGGCTTACTTGAGGTAAATGCGATCAGCTTAAGAGACTATACCAACTATAAACATGGGCAGGTAGATGACTACCAGTTTGGTGGAGGTGCCGGCCTGGTACTCATGATTGAACCCCTGGTAAATGCTATTGAGTCTTTGCAAAAAAATACTCAATATGATGAAATTATTTTTCTTACACCTGACGGACAAAAGTTTAACCAAAAAACCGCAAATAATTTATCACTGAGAAAAAATCTGTTGATTATATGCGGCCATTACAAAGGTATCGATCAAAGAGTGCGAGATCATTTTATTACAAAAGAAATATCTATTGGTGACTATGTTTTAAGCGGTGGAGAATTGGGCGCTGCTGTATTGGTTGATGCAATAGGAAGATTGTTACCAGGCGTTTTAAATGATGAAACTTCTGCCTTAACGGATTCTTTCCAGGATAATTTATTAGCGCCGCCGGTTTATACAAGGCCGGAAGAATTCAGGGGATGGAAAGTTCCGGAAGTCTTAAAGAGCGGCAATCATTCAAAGATTGAGACCTGGCGGCATGACCAGGCAGTTAAACGAACAGAAGAAAAAAGGCCTGACTTATTAGATTGAATGCAGATTTATTTTCTAATCTTTCTTTACCCCAATTATTGGAAGTTGGTGTTTTCTTATGAGTTCATTTAATTTTGGAACATCCACAGATATTATTGTTTTCAATTTATTTAATTCCACATCGGCCTTTGCACTTAAAAAAGAATAGGCTTCCTTGACCTGCTGCGTAGGTGCATAATTGCCAGACGATGCGTAGTCATACAAACTGGAAACCTGGTCATTAATTCGTATCGGGTAATTTAAAACGTCTTGCTGGCTTTTTGCTTTGGTCTGATAGAGCGCTTCCTCAATTTTTGTCATTTGGTTGTTGATAGAATCAGCCATAATTTTTATTTCGCCTGCGGTATCACTTCCCTGTCTCCCCATAAAATCACTTATTTGTTTTCTTATTTCACGAATATTTTTTATGGCTTTTTGAATTTCAGAAAATTTATCCCGTACAGAAATTAAAAAGTTAAACTGGTCTTCATATTCCTGTTGCGTTTCTTTAAAATTAGGATTTGGTTTTATAGCGAATTCCGCTTCCGAACTATCTTTTCCATCAACAATACGAACGTAATATTTACCAGGTATCGCCTTAGGACCTGGTACATTTCCATTCCATAAAATCATTCCGTCTACTTTTTCTGCCGCTGTATAATACATATTCCATACAAATTGGTTCATTCCTTTATTCACTTCAACCTTGCCGGTATCGCCGGCTGCCTTCGTGCTAAAACTGCTGATGACCTTTTTATTATTATCCAGTACAAAAATTTTCACGAGATCGCTGTCCTCAAAATTTTTCAAATAATAGTTTACGATCACACCGTTTGGCGGGTTAAGACCTGCATTTTTTGCATCCAGGTTTTGCCTGCCGCCCATGCGCCATGCATCTTCTACAGGAAAAATAGACAAGTTTTTTTGAGTAATACTTTTTCCCATATTTTGAACAACACCTAAATCATCCAATATCCAAAACCCTCTTCCCTGTGTTGCTACAACGAGATCATTATTTTTTATTGTAAGATCCGTAATGGGAACTACAGGTAAATTAAGCTGAAAAGGTTTCCAGCTTTCTCCATCATCATAACTTATGTACATACCATATTCGGTACCGCAATACAAAAGCCCCGGCTGCTTTTTATCTGCCCGCAAACACCTGGCAAAATGCGTTGGGGAAATACCGTTAGTTATTTTATTCCATGTTTTCCCATAGTCACTTGTAACAAAAATATAAGGAGAATAATCGTCGAGTTTATATTTGGTTCCCACAAAATAAGCCGTGCCTTTTTTAAACGGATCAACTTCAACACAATTCCACATCATCCATTTTCCTGCAGCCGGAGGTGTTACATTCTCCCAATGGCCGCCGCCATCTTTGCTCACATGAATTAATCCGTCATCGCTTCCTGTCCACAATAAATCTTTTTCAAGAGACGACTCTGTTGCGGTAAAAATGGTGCAATACACTTCAACACCGGTATTATCCTGTGTTATGGGCCCGCCGCTTGATTTTTGTTTTGATTTATCATTTGTGGTAAGGTCGCCGCTCAAGGGTGTCCACGTGGCTCCTTCGTTTTCAGTTGCAAATAAAATATTTCCTGCTGCGTATAATTTCTTTGAATCATTGGGCGAAAAAAAGATCGGAAAATTCCATTGAAACCGGTATTTGGAAATATCAGCGCCGTTACCCAAATCATAGACCGGCCATACGCTCACCGAACGGTTCTCACCCGTTTTATGATCAAAGCGGGAAATAAAGCCTCCATAATTTCCTCCGTAAACAATATCAGGATTAGACGGATCGGCCACGACATAGCCGCTTTCAAAACCTGCAGTGGATGTCCAGTCACTTTGGTTTATTTCACTGCCCTCGGTTCTTGAAAGTATGCGCACGGTTGAATTGTCCTGTTGGGCACCCAGGAGCCTGTAAGGAAAATTATTATCAGTTGAAACCCTGTAAAATTGTGCTGTTGGCTGGTTGTAATAAGTACTCCAATTGCCGCCTCCGTCAAAGCTTACCTGTGCGCCACCATCATCGGCAACAATCATTCGGTTACTATTTTCAGGATCAATCCATAAGTCGTGATGATCGCCATGAGGGGTATTAATTTCTTTAAAATTTTTACCTCCATCCGTACTTCGGTACATATCTACATTCAATGCGTAAATGCCATCTGCATTTTTTGGATCGCAATAAATTTTATTAAAATACCATGCACGCTGTCTTATGTTAGCATCCGTGCTTACATTGGTCCAGGTTTCTCCGGCATCATCGCTTCGCAGCAGGCCGCCTTTTTCTGATTCTACCAATGCAAAAACCCTGTCAGGATTTACCGGGGAAACAGCAATGCCAATAATTCCAATTATTGAATTTCCCGGGAAGCCTTTTTTATCATTTAGTTTTTTCCATGTATCCCCGCCATCAATACTCTTCCACAATGCGCTTCCTTTGCCTCCGCTTTCAAGGCTATAGGGAGTTCGGTTAACCGTCCACGTTGCTGCATACAAGACAGCAGGGTTTTCAGGTTCCATCACCAATTCTGCGCCTCCACTACTCTCATCGCTGTATAAAACTTTTTTCCATGTTTTGCCTCCATCAATGGTTTTATAAATTCCCCTGTCAGCAGAAGTTCCGAATAAATGGCCCAGCGCTGCAACCCACACAATGTCCGGGTTGGTGGGATGAATTACGATGCGCATGATATGCCTGGAATTATCAAGGCCTATATGTCTCCAGTTTCTGCCGGCATCATCGCTGCGCCACATGCCATGGCCTTCACTAACGTTACCGCGTAGGGTACTTTCACCTTCTCCCACATAAATTACCGACGAATTGGATGGCGCAACTGAAACACTGCCAATAGAACCGCCAAAGAATTTATCAGAAATATTTTTCCAGTTGCTGCCACC
>JBBSPK010000133.1:0-9220 GCA_038258875.1 Chitinophagales bacterium | reverse complement strand
TTCATATAGCCTGTTGAATGCTTCATTGTCACTTACCAAAAAAATCCGCTTAATATAACTCTCAATAGTTGGCCTGCCATCGGCAGTTTGCGGATCATTATACGTAGCTGATTGGCCGCTATAATCTGCCTCCGTTATCATCGTTGTGTTTTTTGTAATTCCCTTCTCTTTCAATTCATTTACTCTTTGCAGTGCAAGCAGCGCTGTTGGAAGTTTTACGGTAGATGCCGGGTAAAAATATTTTGATGAATCAACATTGAAATAATAATCAGTAAAGGCCGGGCTGTTATTTTGGTCGCGGTTTATTTCAGTATAGATTACCTGTGTATTCCATTCCTTCCTGTTTTTTAACATGCTGTCAAAATATTCGGGGTACTGCTGTAAGATGTTAACTAAGAAAGAATCTGTTTTAGCATTATCTGGTTCAACTACAACATTATTTGTTGCTGAATCGTTATTTGACCCTGGAATATTATTTGTCAATGTGTCAATTGGTTTTTGTGCAGGTACAGGCTGCGTTTTTTTTGAAGGACTACAGGCATGTATCAATAAAATAAGAATGCCTGGGATCAACATAAATTTTACCATACATGACCAATATTATTTCAAAAGTATTGAAATTAAAACAGCAGAAATAATATGCCAGGCCACGTTCTAAATAAATGTAAAACCTGCTTTTAACTCACCTAAAATGATAGAAGGTTTTAAGTTCAAAACCTTATCTTTGCAAACTTCTAAAAAATAAGATATGAAACTGAAAGGGTTAGTGTGGTTTTTTGCCATTACACTTATTGTCATCTCTGTTTACCAGCTTTCCTTTACCTGGGTTGTTAACAGCTATGAGAAAACAATAAAACTCAAAGCCGAAAAGAAAGTAAAAATGGCTCACCCCAATGTGACAGGTGATGAAAAAGACAATCTTGTAAAAGCCGAATTTACGCACTTGCTTGATAGTGTAAGGGACGTAAAAATCTACCCTGTTTTGGGAACAACCTACCAAAAATGTAAGGAAAATGAATTAAACCTTGGCCTTGATTTACAAGGGGGTATGAGTGTTACCTTAAATGTTGATTTAGAAGGAGTAATTAAATCTTTAAGTAATAATCCGAAAGATCCGCAGTTGGTAAATGCATTAAATGCTACCCGGGCGCAAAAAGTAAAAAGCAATCTTGATTATATCACCTTGTTCGGACAGGTATTCAAGCAACAAAATCCATCTGTGAATCTTGCTTCGCTATTCGCAGGTGCAGGAAAAACAATAAAGATTACAGACAATGATGAGCAGGTGATTGAGCAGTTAAGAACTACATCTAAAACTGCCATTAATCAAACCTATAAAATTTTATTAAAGCGTATTGACCAGTTTGGAGTCGCACAGCCCAACATAAATCTTGATGAAAATAAAGGAATTATTAATGTTGAATTAGCCGGTGTCCAGGATGCCACGAGGGTTAGAAATTTATTACAGGCATCTGCTCATCTCCAGTTTTGGGAAGTATATAATATAAATGAGATTAGTAAAAATATTGAAGATGCTGATAAGGCACTTTCTCGATATTTAAATGGAACAGCAGTTGACACAACTACAACGGCAGACAGCACGAAGAGCAAAAGTGATTCTTTAAAAAATACTGCTAACGAACATCCGCTTGCCAATGTCGTTCATTTTATAGGACCTCAAAAAGATAAAAATGGCAAAGCGCAATATTACGCGGCGATTGCAAATATTGAATTAAGAGACACATCAAAAGCAAATCAATATCTCAATCTTGATGTTGTAAAAAATAATTTTCCTGCTAACCTTAAATTCTTATACGGGCTGCCGGAAAAAGACGAAAAAAGTAACCGGAAATATTTTCAATTATATGCAGTAAAAACGATTCCCGGAAGTGACAAAGCTAAATTGGAAGGCGAAGGAGTTGAAGATTCAAGAGCAGACTATGACGAGCGTGGGCGGCCTGCAATAAAAATGCAAATGACGCCAACGGGTAGCCGCACCTGGGCAAGACTTACGACTGACAATGTGAATAAGCCTATTGCAATTGTGCTCGATGATATTGTTTATAGCGCTCCGAATGTAAACGGCCCCATTGAAGGCGGTAATTCAGAAATAAGCGGAAACTTTTCGGTACAGGAAGCACAGGACCTTGCTAATATTTTAAAGATTGGTAAAATAGATGCGCCTGCAAAAATTGTACAGGAACAAATTGTTGGGCCTACGCTTGGCCAGGATGCTGTAAACGGAGGCGCCAAAGCATTCACCATTTCTTTTATTATTATTTTTATTTTGATGCTGGTGTATTACAATACCGGCGGCTGGGTGGCAAATATTGCGTTAATCTTAAACCTGCTTTTCACGATTGGAATTTTAAGTGCCTTAGGTGCAACACTTACTGCCGCAGGCATCGCCGCTCTTGTACTTACAATTGGTATGGCAGTGGATACCAACGTAATTATTTTTGAAAGAATAAAAGAAGAGCTTACCCGTGGTAAAAATTACCAGCAGGCTGTTAACGATGGTTACAGGCGATCTCTTGCGCCTGTAATTGATGCACACGTAACGACATTTTTAACCGCGGCTATTTTATTTTATTTTGGCCTTGGCCCTGTGTTAGGCTTTGCCACCACTCAAATGTTGGGTATTTCCTTGTCGCTGTTTTGTGGTATTTTATTAAGCAGGTTGATAACAGATGTCTGGACAAATAAACAAAGACATTTTAAATACTTCACGGGCATTTCCAAAAAGATATTCAAGCATGCAAGTTTTAAATTTATTGAATACAGGAAGGTTGCTTACGGAATTTCAATAGTGGTTTTAATTCTTGGTGTTGCATCTTTCTTTAACGGGTTTAAACAAGGAGTTGAATTTAAAGGCGGAAGAAGTTATACGGTACAATTTGATCGTCCTGTAAATGACCAGCAAATAAGAAATACACTTCGTGATGCATTTGATGGTGAATATCCTGAAATTAAAACTGTTGGTGACAGCAGGCATTTAAATATTACGACTTCTTACAGAATCGGTGAAGAAAATGCAGATAGCCTGGTACTGACACGTGTGTACCAGGGGCTGAAAGCACAACTGCCTCCTGAGCTTAGTTACCAGCAGTTTGCAAAGAATAATATACAGAGCTCACAAGTGGTGCAACCTATCATTTCAAAAGACCTTCGTAACGGCGCTATTAAAGCGACCATCTTTGCACTAATGGCAATTATATTTTACATCTTCATTCGTTTCCGTGATTGGAGATATTCTTTGGGAACTATTGTTGCATTGCTGCATGATGTGTTCGTTGCGCTTGCAGTATTTTCATTTTTCAAAAACATAGTTCCTTTCCCTCTTGAAATTGACCAGCATTTTATTGCGGCAATTCTTACCGTAATTGGTTTCTCTATGAATGATACCGTTATTGTATTTGACAGGATTCGGGAGTATAGCCACAACATGAAAGGTGCAGATAAAACAACGATTATTAACAGTGCTATTAATGATACCCTGAGTCGTACCATTATGACATCAATGACCGTGTTTTTGACATTGCTTATCCTGTTTATTTTTGGCGGAGAAGTTACAAGAGGATTTTCTTTTGCAATGCTTATTGGCGTAATTACGGGAACGTATTCATCTATTTTTGTTGCTGCGCCTATATTGGTTGATTTTGCTAAGAGCAAGCCGTTGGGTTCTGCAGATTTAGCAGCTGAAAATGTAAAGAAGGCCGCGGCTAAGAAAGGCCTTGCGAAGATTAAGTAGAGATTAAAAGTATTTCAATATTGTAAAGCCGGTACGTAGTGCCGGTTTTTTTTATTCACTGAGACGAGTAAATAATTACTTGGACAAAATAGTTTCATATCTTTCTTTATGCATTTAAATTCCACCATTTTAATAGAACGATAAAAATCAAATCTCTTTTATGACTTTTGAAAAAAATATTTTTATTCACCATGTCTATTTCTGGTTAAAAAATCCAGGCAATATGGACGACAGTAATAAGCTTATTGAAGGCTTGAAAAAACTTTCCAAAGCTGAAACAATAAAAAGTTTTCACATAGGAAAGCCTGCAGGTACGAGCCGTGACGTTATTGATACCTCTTACAGTATTTCGTGGTTATTGATTTTTGAAAATAAAGAAGACCAGGATATCTACCAGGTAGATCCCATTCATTTAAAATTTATTGACGAGTGCTCCGGCTTATGGAGCAAGGTGGTCGTATATGATACCATTGATGTGTAATCAATCCTAATTTTTTTGTAAAGGCTTCCAGTTACCATTGAATTCTGTGCCCGGGTTATAGCCTTGGGTATTGGTAAGTATATATTCCCCGCGATCGTTCTCCCATGCGTTGCTATAGCCGGAGGGTAACTGAACCTGCGTACCGCCATCGCTATACCTGTCGACGCCACGCATATAATCACTGAAATTATTATTTATTTTATCGTACGCCTTTTGAGTTTGATTGTAACTGGCATCTATGTTAGCAATCATCTGGTCATTTGTCTGGCTAATAATTTTACTGATCTGCCCTGCCTGGAATATTTGCTGATAAGACTGGTTGGATAATAACTGCATTACCTGCGATAACTTATTATAGAATGGGAGTGTGAGCCTGGCCGATGATTTTATCGTTTGAGCAATTTTCCTGCAATCATCTAATTTTCCTTTCGGCGCCTTACATGCATACATGCTACTTGCTCCCCAAATAATTCCTTCGGAATTTCCCAATGCAGTTTGGGTAATGATATCAGATATATCCAATTGCCCGTAAAATTCTTCTTCGTAGCGTTGCCCGTTATCATCGTACTCAATACGAATAACACCTGTTTGATTTAATGCCTTTACCTGTGCACCTTGCTGGTATCCATTTTGGGGAGTGTTTGACAATATTTTTTCATCAACGTATTGAATATTTTTTCCTTTGCGCTCGGCTTTTATAAGATCCTTCATGCCATAAATTATATCGTTCGGCGGGCGATAGCCATATGTTCCGGAAGGGCCGTTTCCGTACGAAGCCCTTACGTCGGGAAAACTTTGAATTACCATAGTTCCATCGCCGCTTTGCAAAAGGCCTTTATATCTTATGGGTACGGTCGGGTCATTGTACTGCCAATATAATTTGTCTTCCGCCCGCCAGTTTTGTGGCAGCAGGTATGTCGAAGCAACCATGCCGGTACCTTCATTATCCATCACCTCGTGTTTGGTTAGCCTCAATACAACACCTTTTATATTGGGTTGTTTGCCCTGCTGTTTATTTTCTTCCTTTGATTTTGAAACCTGGCTGCACCCCGAGATTACGATGAGAAGGCAGGAGTAAGAAATTAAAATTTTTTTCATCCTTATTAGATTGGTTGTTTATTACTAACTAAAATTAAGACGAAATCCGGCATGATTCTATACTCAATTTGTTGTAGTGTGGTAATACAAAGGTGATCCATTTTGATAATCGGCCATTAGTAAATATTGACCAATTAGCTTAATGACTATCATAAAAGGTTTTTATCTTACAGGGGTACCGCATTCATTTTTTCTATGACTTTTACACCTGAAAATATTTTACTTATTGGTTCCATTCTTTTGTTGGCCAGTATTTTCACGAGTAAAACCTCTGCACGTTTTGGTATTCCTACATTGGTTCTTTTCATCGGCGTAGGTATGCTTGCCGGCTCTGAAGGCATTGGGGGAATTTATTTTTACGATCCAAAACTTGCGCAGATTCTTGGAGTTATAGCATTGAACTTTATTTTATTTTCAGGAGGATTGGATACCAAATGGGAGAGTATACAGCCGGTACTATGGCGTGGTATTTCTTTATCTACATTAGGAGTTTTATTTACTGCGGCCTCCGTCGGAATTTTTGTTCACCTCATTACCGATTTCACTTTACTGGAAGGATTGTTATTAGGCTCTATTGTTTCTTCTACAGATGCCGCGGCGGTTTTTTCAATCTTACGATCAAAGAACATAGGCCTTAAAGGATATATACGTCCCACGCTCGAACTTGAAAGCGGGAGCAACGATGCATTTGCATATGTATTAATGATTAGCCTTACGTCACTAAATATAAGTGGTGATTCACCCGGGTGGAATTTAATTTTTCATTTTTTGCAGGAAATGATTTTTGGTGGGGCCATCGGCTTTTTATTAGGGAGAATGGTGCTGTATGTTTTAAATAAAATCCCGCTGCACATCGAAGGCCTGTACCCGGTTTTTTTAATGGCTTTCATTTTTTTTACGTATTCAATAACTGATCTTGTTGGCGGTAATGGATTTCTTGCAGTCTATATCGCAGGTTTGGTTTTGGGCAACAAAAATTTCATTCATAAAAAAAGTATTATCCGGTTTTATGACGGCCAGGCATGGCTTATGCAAATAATCATGTTCCTTACCCTTGGGTTGCTGGTTTTCCCTTCTCACGTATTACCCGTAATGGGTTTGGGAATCTTAATATCACTGATGTTGATATTTGTTGCACGGCCCATAGGTGTTTTTATAAGCCTTGCTTTTTTTAAGCGAATTCATCTCAGGGATAAATTATTTATTTCATGGGTTGGACTTCGTGGAGCAGTTCCTATTGTGTTTGCGATTTATCCGCTTATTGCCAATGTAGGAAAATCGCACATAATTTTCAACCTGGTATTTTTTATTTCAACAACCTCTGTATTACTGCAGGGAACTACCTTGCCAATTGTTGCGAAATGGCTGCGGGTAATTGTACCTCAAAACGTGAAGAGAAAATTTGCGTTAGATCTCGAACTATCTGATTCCCCGGATTCGGAATTGATTGAAATCCTTTTGCCTGAGACAAGCCCCGCTATCGGGCATTCGTTAGTAACACTTGAATTTCCTAAAAAAGCATTCATTGTTTTAATACACCGAAAGGGAAAATATATAAGGCCGGGTGGTTCTACAGTTATTGAGCAGGGTGATAAATTATTGGTGCTTGCCTCCAGCAGCAGCGTCATCGAAGATGTATTCGTTAACCTGGGATATACTGAGACATAGATGTGATAAGATTTAAACCCGTTAGTATTTTTTCTAAACTCCGAAACTTGATCCACAACCACACGTGGTGCTTGCGTTCGGATTATTAAAAGTGAAGCCTCTTGAATTGAGACCTCCTTCCCAATCTACCTCCATATCCACTAAATAGATACTGTGGGCAGGATTTATTATGCAGGGAATACCATCTATTTCAAAATATTCGTCTTTCTCTGTTTTAGGTTCAAAATCAAGAATATATGACATTCCGGAACAGCCGCCACCTTTAACGCCTACCCTTAACAATTTATTGATATCAAAACCTTCCGTGTTCATTAGCCGCTTAATTTCATTTACGGCGCTTTTTGTAAAAGTTACAGGGGTTTTTTGCAGAGTCTCCATAATTTATTTTTTATTCAGCCTGAAAAATATCTTTGGTCCAGGAACGTTTTTAGTGAGCAATTCAATCTTTAAACTATTGCAAATTTACAACCCTTTCTTTAGGGATTGATTATTTTTGCTTGAAATTATCACAATGTCAACATTTGAAACAATCGTTGTAATTCTTCTTGGGGTGGTATTTTTGGCCATCATTTGGATGGTAACGGAGTTCACTTCTATCAAAAAGGACATTAAAGAAAGAACCGGTATTAACCCTGAAACATTAAAACTGCGGTTACAGGCATATGAAAGACTTACACTTCTTGCCGAAAGAATATCTCTTCAGAATTTATTATCCCGCACTCCAAATGCGGGCCTTTCATCGAGACAAATGCAATCTTCGCTTATTGACGCCATTAAGCAGGAATACGATTATAATATTAGCCAGCAGGTTTATGTATCATCGGAAGTATGGAAGGCGGTTAATAACCTTAAGGAGCAAAATATTTACGTTGTGAACCAGCTTGCGTCCACCATGCCTTTCCAGGCCTCAGCCATGGATCTTAATAAACAGATCATTGATTTTCTCATAAACAATCCCAAAGCGTCTCTTCATAATATTGTTCTGGAAGCCCTTAACTTTGAGGCCAAGAAAATCATGTAAGCCTTTCTCCAAAGTTTCTGCGAAGCGAGGCTATCAACCAAAATGAAAGAGGAACAAAAATCATATACTGATAGCGGTATCGAGATAAAAAAAGTTTACAGTTCTGATGATTTGTATCAAACAGGTTCTCCCGAAAAATTAAACGAATTACCCGGAACATTTCCATTTACGCGGGGTGTTCAGGCGGATATGTACCGCGGAAGATTGTGGACGATGCGTCAATATGCCGGTTTTAGCACTGCAGAAGAAAGCAATAAAAGATATCATTATCTCCTTTCACAAGGGGTAAGCGGGCTTAGTGTCGCCTTTGATCTTCCAACGCAAATCGGGTACGACAGCGATCATGCATTGTCCGAGGGAGAAGTGGGAAAAGTGGGTGTAGCCATTGATTCTATAGAAGATATGGAAGCTTTATTCGACGGAATTAATTTACAGGATGTTTCCACTTCAATGACGATAAATGCCACCGGGTTTATTTTACTTGCATTTTATATAGCTCTTGCAAAAAAACAAGGGGCTGATTTATCTAAAATCCAGGGCACGCTTCAAAATGATATTTTAAAGGAGTATGCTGCAAGAGGAACTTATATATATCCGCCCAGGCCTTCAATGCGCATCATCACAGATATTTTTGAATGGTGCAGCTTACATCTTCCAAAATGGAATACGATATCAATATCAGGATATCATATTCGCGAAGCCGGCAGTACCGCTGTACAGGAAATAGCTTTCACTTTAAGTAACGGTAAGGCCTATGTTAAAGCAGCATTGGATAAGGGACTTGATATAAATACTTTTGGCAAAAGACTTTCTTTCTTTTTTAATTCGCATAATGATTTGTTTGAGGAGGTGGCAAAGTTCAGGGCAGCACGCAGGATGTGGGCAAAGATTATGAAGGAAATGGGCGCCACTGATGAAAAGGCGATGATGATGCGTTTTCATACGCAAACAGGTGGCAGCACATTAACGGCCCAGCAGCCGCTCAATAATATCAGCCGGGTAACCATCCAGGCACTTGCTGCTGTATTGGGAGGAACGCAAAGCCTGCATACTCACGGTTACGATGAAGCGCTGAACCTTCCTACCGAAGAAGCTGCAGGAATTGCATTGCGTACGCAACAGATTATCGCCCATGAAAGCGGGATTGCCAACACGGCAGACCCACTTGCCGGGAGTTACTTTGTAGAAAAACTTACAGATG
>JBBSPK010000132.1:0-9286 GCA_038258875.1 Chitinophagales bacterium | reverse complement strand
CTGAAGAAATCGCTTTCTCTTCCCGATAAAAAATCAGGCATTTTCATACAAAAACAAACAGCATAGATTTTATAACTAAAAAAATCCACTCCTCAATTACAGGAAATGCATTTCTGAAAGAATTATCGGGAAGACCCTATAGTTCCTTTCTTATTTTAACACGGCGTATATAAGCTGACCGAAAATTAAACAGGAGTTACAAAACCTGTAACACAATTTTC
Source organism: Chitinophagales bacterium (assembly GCA_038258875.1). Classification (GTDB taxonomy): domain Bacteria; phylum Bacteroidota; class Bacteroidia; order Chitinophagales; family Chitinophagaceae; genus Ginsengibacter. Next base: position 9,065 of record JBBSPK010000132.1, on the reverse strand, counting down.
CCCCGTGGATGTCCTTCCTCGCTTAGCTTTTGCGCTTCGGCGGCTTCTGTAAGTGGAAAAATTTTGTCAATTACGGGTTTTACTTTTCCTGAATCGATTAAATCAGCTATTTGCTGTAGTTCACCCGGGTAAGATTTAGCCATGAATCCTTCAACATGTATGTTTCTCGATTTTGCCTCTTCCTGGTTTTCAGGTTTTACTGTAGTAACCAGCGTGCCTCCATCTTTAATAACCTTCAAAGATCTTTTTTGCGTAGCACCTCCAACCAGGTCGAACACAAGGTCAACGTCTTTCACTATGTCTTCAAACTTTTCTTTTTTATAATCGATTACTTCATTGGCCCCAAGATCTTTCAAAAAATCAATATTGCCGGCGGATGCTGTGCCCACGACATAAGCTCCTTTCCATTTTGCAAACTGCACGGCATAAGTACCCACACCTCCAGACGCACCATGTATTAAAACTCTTTGCCCTTTTTCCAACTGTCCATGATCAAACAGACCCTGCCAGGCAGTGAGCCCGGCGAGCGGAACTGCCGCGGCTTTGTCATGGTCAATACTTTTTGGCTTTTGATTTACCTGGTCGGCTTTCACAACTACATATTCTGCATAACTTCCATTTTTTGTAGGATCTGGCCGGCTGTAAACTTCGTCACCTTTTCTAAAATTTACGATATCACTGCCCACCTCTTCAATTTCCCCGGAAACATCCCAACCTAATATTAAGGGGAATTTTGTGGGGAATCTTTCCTTAGCCAGACCTTCGCGGATTTTAGAGTCGATTGGGTTTACTCCACTGGCGAAAACTTTTATCAAAACTTCATCGGCGCCGGGTTTGGGCATTGGTGCATCTTCATATTTTAAAACATTAAGACCCCCGAATTCATGTATCCTTACAGCTTTCATATGCTAACGGTTCTTGGTTAAATAAAAAAGAAGACTACATTAATTGTGCCTGAAAAGAATACTGGTTAAATAATCCTGGTTTAATAAAACCGTTCCTTGGATTTTTAAAATAGAATTGTATATTGTTGAATCTTTAAAATATTAAGGCGGTGAAGAGACGAAATTTTATAGTACTGTCGGCGCTTACCGCGGCTGCTGTTAGTACGCCGTTTCTAAAATGTACAAATTCTGATCCCGCGCTCGACAAGAAACTCGCAATTCCCCAAACCCTTTCACAGCTTCTTGATGAAACTAATATAAAGGATATCGGAAAAAAATACGGTGCCTTATATCCCAATGAGTATTCTCTAAGAACTCTCGAAAAGCAACTTGCTAAAAATGATGAAGGCAAACCTTTCTCATCAAGTACACCTGAAACAGACATCTATACTTTCCTTGAAAAAAATATTAGCAAGGATTTTGAAACCTCGAATACTGTCACATTAAATGGTTGGATACTTTCTTTAACGGAAGCACGCCAATGCGCCCTTTTTTCTCTTATGCCACAAACGAAATAAATTTATTATGCATATAGATGCCAGGGAATTAAATGCCAATTCTGTTATTGAGGGTGATTTATGTATCATAGGCGCAGGCGCAGCGGGAATTAGTATAGCACTTGAGTGGATAGGCAGTCCTTTTAAAATTATTTTACTTGAAGGCGGTGGATTTGATTATGACGACAGGGTCCAGGAATTGTATTCAGGTGAAACAACCGGTCAACGTTATTATCCTTTAAAATCAGCAAGGCTCCATTATTTTGGCGGCACAACAGGACACTGGGCAGGATTCTGTTCCATCTTCGATGAAATTGATTTTGAGAAAAGGGACTGGATACCGCATAGTGGCTGGCCCATCAATCGTAAAGATCTCGATCCATATTATGTAAGGGCGCATAAAAACCTGGAACTTGGTCCCTATGAATATGATTGGAAATATTGGCAAAAGTATGATGCTGAACTAAAACCAATGATGAAAGATGAGTCAGTAGTCTGGAATAAAATATGGCAGTTTAGCCCGCCAACACAATTTGGAACAAAATACAGGGATACCATTGTTAAAGCAAAAAATATTCATTTATATACTTACGCAAATGTCACGGATATTTCGGCAAATGAAAATGTATCTGCTGTAAACCATGTAACCGTAAAAAACTATACCGGCAAGCAACATACTGTAAAAGCAAAACATTTTGTTCTTGCTTGCTGTTCTATTCAGAATGCGCGCATTTTACTAGCTTCAAATCAACAGGCATCCAAGGGTCTTGGCAATGATAATGATAATGTAGGCCGCTATTTTATGGAACATCTCGAAATTAAATCCGGCGAACTATGGCTTACAAAACCAGATCCTCTAAAACTATATTCTTTGAATTATGGAACAACAAAAGCACGATGCGAGCTTGCGATCACAAAAGATCAGCAGGAGAAAAATAAAATCCTGAACGGTACCTCATCGCTCACACCCTTGCTTGTTGCAAAAAAGATGAAGCCAATGATTGACATTTGGAATACAGATGATCCTCATAAAAATTTGCAAAACCTCTTTTCAGAATTTGGTGGAGCTATAGAAGCAGGTAAATCAGCAACTGGTGACAGCCTTTCAAAATCATATGAACTTTTTACAAGGATTGAGCAAGCGCCAAATCCTGATTCGCGGGTTACTTTAGATTCAGAAAAAGATTCTCTCGGCATGCCACGGGGCACGTTGCATTGGGTTTTAACGCCTTTGGAAAAACATAGCATCCGCAAAATTTATGAGCTTATCGGGCAACAGGTTGGTCGAACTGGTATTGGCAGGGTAAGAATGATGGAATACCTAAGGGACGAACAAGATGAAACATGGCCTGAATTTACCGGCGGAGGCTGGCATCATATGGGCACCACGAGAATGAGCGATGATCCTAAAAATGGTGTAGTTGATGCGAATTGTAAAGTGCATGGAATTGCAAATTTGCATGTGGCCGGTTCCTCCTGTTATGTAACTGCAGCAGCTCCGAATCCTACATTAACCCTTGTTGCGCTCAGTCTAAGACTCTCGGACAGGATAAAAATGCTAATATAAACCAGGATTTTAAGTGCTATTATGATTATAGCTTGCAAGAAAATTGATACGGTCATTGTAAAAAACTCACCGGTATTTTCTCAATTGGTTCAATCATAATATCTTTATAAAAGACTTCTGCACCTTCTGATTGAATTTGGATTTTGCCCTTTACTAACGGTAACGCCTGGCCGTTTTCCAGCTGGTTTGAATGATACAGCACCATCATTACTTTCCCGTTTATAATATGTACGCTCGTGTCCCCATGGCAATAAAGATCGAGTGTATTCCATTCCCCGGAAGGATTTTCAGCATCGCCTTGTTTAATGCAATGGCGGCCCACAGCACTTATCGCACTAAATGTTTTCACTTCCCCGGAAGAATTATAAATATATTCGCTATCTGATTTTTTTGTAACAGGAATGTCTTCCGCAGCACCGGCGACACCCCAGTAATCGCCGCAATTACCTTCTTCAATTTGGAATTCCTGTGAACGCATCCATGCCCCATAATCGGCCCCATAATCGCCTACAGAAAAATAAAGCAAGCCACTGTCTTTCTTTTTCTTTTTCTTTTGTCCCCAGGTAAGTGTACCCCATTTGAATTTTAATTCCAGGTGAAAATCAGCATACTCTTGTATTGTCGAAATAGCTCCCCAATTTTCACCAGAAATGCGAATTACTTTCTCTCCATCCTGTCCTGTAACAGTAAAAACCAGTTTAGGATCTTTGTTTAATCCTACAGGAATATCACTCAGCTTCTTTCCTGCATCATCCAAAGGAGGACCTATGTAAGAATCCCACCCGGTTAAGTCTTTGCCGTTGAATAGCGCCACCATGTTGTTGGTTTGTGCAGATAATTTTATTGAATAAAATGTCATTAGAATAAAGACAGGGAACAAAGCACGAGAAATTTTCATATCAAAAATTTAATACGATAAAGGAAAGTCATTTTTTTGAAAATATTTTTCGTAATTTATCTTAACCTGTTTTTTTTTGGCTCATTAATTTTTCATAATAACAAAGCGATGTTGATATAAAATCCGGGACCAGTATCAGTAGTTTATTGTACATTCAAAATAAAAAATTATGGCGCAGTTTATTAAAGTAACACAAAAAGATAATGTTGAACTATTGATCAACACCAATATTATTGAGACTATTTTTCCAGATAAGACTGTCTCCACCTGTAAGTCATTAATAAACTTTAGCAGGCCCGCAGCAAAAAAAAGTTTTTATGTTCAGCAAAGTGTTGGGGAGATTTGGGAAATGATTTTAAGGTAACCTCATTTCGAAGGGTATGTCTTATATAACACATTTTTTAATTTACGCCATTATGTTCAATTTGATCACTTCTGAATTTATTTACTTACCGCCACTCCTACATACGAATCTGCAGTACCAAAATATAAATACCACTTGCCTTTGAAAAAAACAAGGGCTTCAGCAAAGGTAGTCCCTGCAGAATATTGACCGGTAACTTCATGGGGCAGGGAAGGCCTCAGGAAGCTGGTATCCGTTCGGTTTATAATTTTTGTAAGATCATTTTTGTCAAATATTATTTGCCCGGTAGAATACGTCCCTTTTGGCAAAGATGGATCAGCATTTTCGTTGGTTGCATTTTTACCATTGTAAAAAAGTACAATGCCTTTGCCGGTAACAATTGCAGGAGGCCCGCATTCTGTGAGGTCACTGTCAAATTTTTTTGGCCTGGGCGCAGCTAAAGATAATAAGGTACTATCGCTGTTCAGTAAGGGATTCCAATCGTATAAATTTTCACTCCAGGCAAGATTAATTAATTGTTCGCCCCAATACATCCAGTATTTGCCATTAATTTTAGCCACTACCTGTTTGCCTCCCGCAAATTTTGTTATCATAGAACCGGATTTGCTCCAACTATTTAAAAACTTTCCGTTATATGCCCTGGCAAATGCCGGCCCTTTTTTTTGCCAATATATTAAATCCTCTGAAAAAGCAATGGATAACCTCGCCGTAGTGTTGTCCCATGCGGTGTACGCCACCACATACATACCATTTTCAGTTTGCACTAATCTCGGGTCTTCACAACCCCCCGGATATTCGTACTTCATAAATTCACTGCTGTCGGGATATAGAACCGGCGTAGCGAATTTTTTAAAATGTATTCCATCGCAGCTTTCGGCTAAGCCTAACCGTGAGGTGCGTCCACCGATTGTCGCAGTGGCATTATCTTCACACCTGTACAGTAGATACACTTTATTAGCTTTCACGATTGCAGCCGGGTTGAATACATCTGCCTTTTGCCAGGTCACAGTACGTTTCAGGATAGGATCTATAAATGTAAAAGATGAATCAGCCTTAAGAATAGGGTTTTCTTCGGGCTTATAAAAATCGTTGATGGGTATGTCAACAATTCTTTGTGAACAGGAGGTAATAATTAATAGCATTGCCGTTTTAATCGTCCAGTTCATTTTTATAGATTTAAACTATCAGTTCAGCAAGATAAGAGATTAGGAATAAGATGCAATTTTGATAAGGATAAAGGAATTCATTTTAAAACAGGTAGCAGAGTTAACAAAATGACCCGGTGATTACTTGTGCGGTATTGAAACACTCATAAAGAAACCATAAAAGTAGAACTTGCAATGCTAGGATATTAAAAATTTTATAGGTGCAATAACATAATTAAATACTTTTGCCACCAATAACTACTTAACCCATACTTAAAACAAAATCAACTTTATGAAAAAAAGCGCTTTAGTACTTGCATTAATTTGCCTGGCAGTGGCAGGTGCAAATGCACAAACGTATTCAACAGCAATCGGTGCTAAATTTTATGTTGGCGATGGTTCTGTCGGAGGAATCAACATCAGGCATATGACTTCAACGCACACTGCATTAGAAGGCTCATTGCTTTTTCAAAGCGGGGCTGTAGGCATCGAAGGGCTTTATGAATACCAGGGCCCGATTAACAATGCTGCGGGTTTGGAATATTTTGTAGGTGGTGGCGCTTTGCTGGCATTTGGTACAGGTAAAGGAGATAACAGCACCGCTTTCGCATTAAGACTCACCGGCGGCCTGGATTATAAATTTGCGGATGCGCCAATTGATGTTAGTCTTGCATTTGATCCCTTCTTTTACTTAGCACCGAGTACAGGATCTAACCTTGCCCTCGGCATTGGCTTGCGGTATGTAATAAAATAAGTATCTTAAAAATAGGTATAAAAATTCCCGGTCGTTTAATTGATTGGGAATTTTAGTTTTATAACTTAGTTATCAAAATAATTAATGCGAGAAAAAATTATTTCATTTATAAATTTTTTTTACCCTCCGTTTAAGAGATTCATGCCGCTTCAAACCTTTCGCTACGCTGTGTGTGGCGGCAGCAATATGTTATTCGACATATTTCTTTATTTTATTAGTTACAATTTCATTCTTCAGAAACAGGTTCTTAATCTCGGGTTTATTGCATTTGAACCATACACTGCCGCTTTATGGATGGCATTTATTATAAGCTTTCCAACAGGATTTTTGTTGTCAAAATATATAGTGTTCAATGCTTCACACTTAAAAGGAAGAATCCAGTTGCTCAGGTATGTCTTGATTGTGGGAATAAACCTTGTACTCAATTATTCTATCATAAAGATATTGGTAGAAGCAATGCATTTCTATCCTACAATTGCCCGTCTTTTTGCAACTTGTTTCGTCGTAACGTTCAGTTATCTCTCCCAAAAACATTTTACGTTTAAAACTTCCAATACGGTAGTCGGGCCAATGGATGAATAAATTCGTTATCCATTTCATTGGTCACTGGGAACACAGACTACACAAAAATATGCATCTGGCGAAATGACTTAATGACCAATGCCTTATTAACCTTCCTGCTTTGTCTTATCATCTTAAAATCATTATATAAAACATCTGCCATTTTTGCACTTTATTGCCCATTGGCATAAACCTTGTCAATAAGAAATTAATAAAAAAAACAAGATTATGGCAAAAATTATAGGCATAGATTTAGGTACAACAAATAGCTGCGTGGCAGTGATGGAGGGTAATGAGCCCGTTGTTATTGCTAACGATGAAGGTCGTCGTACGACCCCATCTGTGGTGGCATTTTTGAAAAATGGCGAACGCAAAGTTGGTGATCCTGCCAAGAGACAGGCTATTACCAATCCGCTTAATACCATCATGAGTGTGAAAAGATTTATGGGGCATAAATGGGATGAAGTAACCAATGAAGCGGGCCACTGGAGCTACAAAGTTGTAAAGGGTGAAAATAGTACCATTCGTATTGATATAGACGGAAGGAATTACACCCCGCAGGAGATTTCTGCAATGATTCTTCAAAAAATGAAGAAAACGGCCGAAGATTATTTAGGACAGGAAGTGAATGAAGCAGTAATTACAGTTCCTGCATATTTTAACGATGCACAAAGACAGGCGACAAAAGAAGCCGGTGAAATCGCCGGATTAAATGTTCGCCGTATTATAAATGAACCTACAGCCGCAGCGTTGGCTTATGGTTTAGATAAAAAAAGTATAGACCAGAAGATTGCTGTGTTTGATCTTGGTGGTGGTACTTTTGATATCTCAATTCTTGAATTAGGTGATGGTGTGTTTGAAGTAAAATCAACAAATGGTGATACTCACCTTGGCGGAGATGATTTTGATAAAGTAATAATGGATTGGCTTGCTGCTGAGTTTAAAAAAGATGAGGCAATTGATTTGCATAAAGATCCTATGAGCTGGCAGCGTTTAAAAGAAGCCGCAGAAAAAGCAAAGATTGAATTATCATCTTCCAGTGAAACCGAAATTAATCTTCCATATATCACGGCAGTTGACGGTGTTCCGAAGCATTTGGTAAAAAAACTTACCCGTGCACAGTTTGAAAAACTTGCTGATGATTTATTTGCAAGATGTTTAAAGCCATGTGAAGCCGCAATAAAAGATGCAGGTGTAAGTGTTTCGGATATTAATGAAGTTATATTGGTTGGTGGTTCTACCCGTATTCCTAAAGTACAGGAAATGGTAGAAAAATTCTTCGGAAGAAAACCGAACAAGGGTGTAAACCCTGATGAGGTTGTGGCTATTGGTGCAGCAATACAAGGCGGCGTGTTAACAGGCGAAGTAAAAGATGTATTGTTACTGGACGTTACCCCACTATCTCTCGGTATAGAAACTATGGGCGGTGTAATGACAAGGTTAATCGATAGTAATACCACTATTCCAACCAAAAAGATGGAAACATTCTCTACTGCAAGTGATAACCAGCCAGGTGTTCAGATACATGTATTGCAAGGTGAAAGGCCAATGGCTAATCAAAATAAAAGCCTTGGTACATTTAACTTAGATGGTATTCCACCGGCACCAAGAGGATTGCCCCAGATTGAAGTAGCGTTTGATATTGATGCTAACGGAATTCTTAATGTTTCAGCAAAGGATAAGGGAACCGGTAAGTCACATAATATACGGATTGAAGCTGGAAGCGGCTTGAATAAGGAAGAAATTGAAAAGATGAAGAACGAAGCAAAAGCCAATGAAGCGACTGATAAACTCGCAAGAGAAAAAGTTGATAAAGTTAACCAGGCCGATAGTTTAATTTTCCAGACTGAAAAACAACTAAAGGAATATGGCGATAAAATTTCTGCCGATAAAAAAGCGCCGATTGAAGCTGCATTAACTAAATTAAAGGAAGCACATAAAACGCAGGATGTAAGTGCAATTGACACTGCAGTTGCAGAAATGAATGCCGCATGGACAACCGCCAGTGAAGAAATGTACAAGGCAACCCAGCAGGCAGATGCAAATGGAAATGGCGGCGGCCAACCTGGTGCGGAACCACAGCATGAAGGTGCCGAGGCAAATGCGAATGATAATGTTACAGATGCAGAATTTGAAGAAGTGAAATAATTTTGTTAGCAATGAGGTTTAAGATGAAAGAGGTTGCATATTTTGCAGCCTCTTTTTTTTGGCGAATACCGGGAGTGTAAAATAAACTGTGTCAGTTATAAATAATATTGATAGAACAGAGCCAGCAGCGAAGTTCTTGCTAAAAATGGTCGGGCCCGATGCCCGGCCATTTTTTCTTAAAAGTAAT
>JBBSPK010000131.1:0-9314 GCA_038258875.1 Chitinophagales bacterium | reverse complement strand
CGAAACGTTGGCAATTAAACTTATTTTTCCTTTTAATACCTGGATGCTTAATGCATTTTCCGGATGTTCGGTTTGCATTGTCGCCTTCCGGTGCAAGGCTACCAGCACAATCCTCATTTTATCAGATTTGAAAACGGTGATAGAATTCCTGTCATTTTTTTCCCATGCAGTTTCATTTTTTATCTGCCCGATAAATTCAGGGAGATCAATTAATAAAACAGGCGAATCAATTTGCCTTTCCCCTTCAGGGCGATTGTGTGTTGCATCTATATTTGTTGCATCAATATTTATATCCATTAGAATGTTTTTTGAAATCACTTCAAAAAGCATTCCCAATGAACCTCATAAAAATAAAAAAGTGTAGTTAAGGTTTCCAGTTACGAAGCACCGAAAAAAGATTTGTAACAAATACACCAATGGCAATACCACATATTAATAGCATTATAACCTGGCTACCGCTTATATAAGCGCTACCTGCTACTCTTATAAAGTTTAAAAAAGAAGCAACAATTATTAAAAAAGAAACAACCATTGCTTTGATCTGAGTTTTGGAGCTCATATTTTTTTATTATCCGTATAATTCCAAATGGACAGCTTTTCTATCGTAACCCAATGCCGCAATTTTTTGCCGGGCATCGTCAATCATGGCTTTCCATCCACATAAATAAAAAGAGGCTGGTTTCAAATTTTGCATATCCATACAAGCTTCGTTATTTTTTTTACAAATTTCCTCGTACAGGCTATGCACATAACCCTTATGGCCCTCCCAACCCTCACGACTTAACGTCGGCATGTAAGAAAAATTATCAATCTTACGTTCTAATTCTTTTATTTCTTCATGATATAGAAGATCTTTTCGGGTACGGCAGCCAAAAATCAGGTAGATATTTTTATGAGGTATACTATGCAATTGTATATAATTAAGCATGCTCCTAAATGGTGCAATACCCGTTCCTGTACAGATAAAAAACAAATCTTTTTCGATATTTTCAGGTAAAATAAAAACCCCTTGCGCCCCGCGAAAAGTAAGTTCACTACCCACTTTTACTTCATTAAATAAATAAGTAGTTCCACCTCCTCCTTCAAGTAACACAATCAATAGTTCATACACATTTGTTCCATCGGGCCAGCTTGCAATAGAATAGCTACGCCATCGTTTATTTTTTTGCTCATGAATTGGGAGATCAAGTGTAACAAACTGTCCGGCTTTAAAATTGAAAGATTCCAGTTCATCTACCCTGATAAAAAATCTCCGTGTGTTATAGGTTGCTTCCTCGATTCGTATAACCGTACCCGTGCGCCAGGGTTCTAATGCCATGCAAATAAATTTTGAGTAAAATACAAACTTAATTTATTATTTAGAATTTAAAAAAGTGACTGTAACCGTTGCAATGTTGTGATATTTAATATCACTTAAAATATACATAAAATCTTTCTACTGCGATTATCAATATAAATTATTTTAGGAATCGAAAGCAAGGCAATTTAACTTTGCAGGGATGATCAAATGATGCTGGATGAATCTTGATGTGTTGATGGATATGTACAAAAATGATCCCCGCATTTTTACAATTGCGGACAGGATTGTATTGTCTAAACCACAGCAAATGCACCTTCCAGGTCTTACTGGAAGCGCATCACAGTTTATTGTCGCTTCCGTTTTTAATCACCCAATCACCTCCGGGCTTAATCACCTTGTAATTTTAAGAGATGCTGAGGAAGCTGCTTACTTCCATAATACAATTGAAAATATAACCAAAGCCCTGGATATATTTTATTTTCCTTCTTCATTTAAAAACAAGAAAAACTTTACACTTCTTAATAGCAGTCACGTCATGCTGCGTACTGAAGCCCTTACCAAACTTAGCACCGGCGGTAACAAAAAAATTATTGTAACCTATCCCGAAGCCATTTTCGAAAAAGTAGTTTTATCAAAAACGCTAACCGAAAATATTATTTCTTTTAAACAGGGAGAAACTATAAATGTGGATGCATTGCTTTCCCGTTTTGTTGAGCATGGCTTCATAAGAACCGACTTTGTATATCAGCCCGGGCAGTTTGCGGTACGTGGCGGTATCCTCGATATCTATTCTTTTGGCAATGAAAAGCCCTATCGCATTGAATTATTTGGAAATGATATAGACAGCATCCGAATTTTTGACCCTGAAACTCAACTGAGCGAAAGGAAATTATTGCAGGTAAATATTATTCCCAATTTTGAAACAAAGTTTAGTATGGGTGAAAAGGTTTCCCTTCTAAATTTTTTGCCCGAAAATATTGTTGTATGGACTGAAGACTGGGAGTTCATTAAAGAAATAATCGAAGAGCAGGAAGAAGATTTGAAGTACGCAATTGAAAATAAAAATTCCGGGTCTGCATCTACAAATTCTGATCTCGAAGAGGATGAATTAAATCTAAAAAAAGATTTCTCCGCAAGTGATTTTGTAATGGCTGACACTTTGGAAAAGCAAATTAAACAACATCATATTGTAGAGTTTGGATCGAAAAATTATTTCACGCATTTACGTGGGCCATCGAATGCCGAAAATACTGCTATACCGTTTGAAATTAAACCGCAGCCTGCCTTTAACCGGCAATTTACTTTACTGATAGATAACCTTAAAACCTTTGAATTAAAAAAATACAGCATTTTTATTTTTGCTGATAATCCAAAACAGCTGGAAAGATTATATACAATTTTCAGGGACCTGAATGCGGAAATAAATTTTGTTCCAATCCCTGTTTCAATTCATGAAGGATTTGTTGACAATGATTTAAAAGTTGTTTGCTACACTGATCATCAAATCTTTCAACGCTATCATAAGTACCGGGTTAAGCAGGCGTTCAGTAAGAACAAGGCCCTTACCTTAAAAACACTCCGTGAACTTCAGCCGGGTGATTATGTAACTCATATTGACCATGGAGTAGGCATATATAGCGGGCTTGAAAAAATAGAAGCCAATGGAAGATTACAGGAGGCTGTGCGCATTGTTTACAAGGACAAAGATTTGTTATATGTAAACATTTCCTCGCTTCATAAAATAAGTAAATACAGTGGCAAGGAAGGGACGGTGCCTAAAATGAATAAGCTTGGCAGCGATGTGTGGAATAAACTTAAAGAAAAGACAAAAAAACAGGTAAAAGACATTGCAACCGATCTCATAAAATTATATGCGCAAAGAAAAAGCTTGAAAGGCTTTGCTCACTCCCCCGATAATTATATGCAGACAGAACTGGAAGCATCCTTTGTATACGAAGATACACCTGACCAAAACAAAGCGGTTGCAGATGTAAAAAACGATATGGAAAAGCCCGCTCCAATGGACAGGCTGGTATGTGGAGACGTAGGTTTTGGAAAAACTGAAGTAGCTATAAGAGCTTCTTTTAAAACCTGTCTCGATGGTAAACAGGCTGCGATATTAGTTCCTACAACAATCCTTGCCTATCAGCATTTCAAAACTTTTAGCGAACGACTAAAAGATTTTCCTGTAACAGTTGACTACATAAACCGCTTTAAAACCTCGAAAGAAAAAAAAGAAACGTTACAAAAATTACAGGCGGGCACCATTGATATCATTATCGGCACACATGCGCTGCTGGGGAAAGATGTAAAATTTAAAGACCTGGGGATAATGATTATTGACGAAGAACAAAAATTTGGAGTAACCTCGAAAGAAAAATTAAAACAAATAAGAACAACTGTTGATTCGCTCACACTAACGGCAACCCCTATCCCAAGAACGTTACAGTTTAGCCTGATGGGTGCAAGAGACCTTAGTATAATAAACACACCCCCACCCAACCGGCAACCTATTCAAACTGAAGTACATGTTTTTAACCAGGATTTTATAAGGGACGCCATTTATTATGAAACTGAAAGAGGCGGGCAGGTTTTCTTTATTCATAACAGGGTTCACGGGCTTGCCGAGATGCGTGGCTTGTTGCAAGGCCTTTGCCCGGATCTTCGTATTGCTTATGCCCATGGACAAATGGAAGGCGACAGGCTGGAAGAAACAATACTTGACTTTATGGACAGGAAATATGATGTGCTGGTTTGCACCAACATCATTGAAAGCGGCGTAGATATTCCCAATGTAAATACCATCATTGTAAATAATGCACACCAGTTTGGACTCAGTGATTTGCACCAGCTAAGAGGCCGGGTAGGAAGAAGTAATAAAAAGGCATTTTGTTATCTACTTGCCCCTCCCATGAGCACATTGCCTGCAGATAGCCGTAAGCGCTTAACCACTCTTGAGCAGTACAGCGACCTCGGAAGCGGCTTCCAGATTGCGATGCGTGACCTTGATATACGTGGTGCAGGCAATTTATTAGGCGGAGAGCAAAGTGGTTTTATTGCTGAGATTGGATTTGAGATGTACCAGAAAATTCTTGATGAGGCCATCCGGGAATTGAAGCGTAAGGAATTTAAGGAATTGTTTAAAGAAGAAATTCATAAGCAGGATGACTTTGTTTCAGATTGCACGATTGATACCGATTTGGAGATCTTAATTCCTGACGAATATGTGGAAAGCATTACAGAAAGGCTAAGTCTTTATTCAAGGCTTGACAATTGCAATACTGAAAAAGACCTTATGGATTTCCATAGTGAAATGATTGACCGCTTCGGACCGATTCCTCCGCAGGTAGAAGACCTTTTTATAACGGTGAGATGTAGAAAAATTGCTGTTGACCTTGGATTCGAGAAAATGATATTAAAGGGCGATACGTTAAAATGCTTTTTTGTGGCAAACCCTGAATCACCTTACTTCAGTAGTGAAACTTTTCAAAGAATTCTAAATTTCATTCAAACTAAAACGAATAAAGCAAGGCTTAAGCAGGTTGGCAGAAATGGAATATTAATTGTGAAAGATATTTTCAGCATGACTGAATTATATGATTTTCTAAAGAAAATGCACCACGCTTCTGCCCTGCAAGAATCAGCTGCTTAAACGAGAAATAAAAAAAAAGCGATAGAATTACCATATCGCTTTCAAAACCTGCCCAAGGCAGGCAAGGAATTTATGAAAATCTACCATCCTTTTTTTGCAACACCATCTTTCACTGCCTGTTCTGCATTTGCCTCGCTTAACATTGTTGTCATCTTATTGCCTTTTCCATCGTTCCCCTGGGCCATGTAACCACCTCGTGAAGTTTTGGTTATTACTGCATCCTGCATAGGCACATTTTTTTCTTTGGTCTTCATGCAATACGCTGTTATCATTTTTGACATTTTGATTGGGGTTTATTGTTTACAAAAGTTTGATTGTTCCCAATGTCACTTGACAGTGGATTTCAAATGTACCAATTTATACGTATTTAGCCTATATAATTTCCTCACAAGACGTTGATATTAAATTTTGTTATCATATTAGATAAATAATTAAATTTCAAATATTATTTTGAAGCGAAAGAATTTTTGAAGCAAGAACGTTACTTCGCCCCTTGATCATCGTTTAGAAAATGATTCTTGATTTTTGCTAACAGGACATCCAGCTGATATGAAAAATACATTTCATATGAGTATTCAATTTTCTTTTCTACAAAATCTTTATACGGGCTAAACCGGAAATCAAAATCGGCATTCCGAAAAAGTTTTGTGTCGTAAATAAAACTCGCCAAAAGTAAATGTCGATGTGGTTCCACCAGGCCAATATATTTTTCTGACACAGAACTAAACAATGAATTACCCCTTGGATTAATAAACTTATTACTATTCCAATACCTGAGATCAATATCAAAATATTTAAACTTTAGCAGGAGATGTGACAGGTAAGCGTTTCCATCGTTAAACGGCTGTCTTTTATCTCCAGAAATATCTTTATAATTTACATAATAGTTGTCGGCAACAATTGTGTTTAAAAAATGATTACCCAACTTAAATTTAAGGGAGAATCCTGCTGCATTATTTACGATAGATGTTAGTGGTGTAGAATTACTATCAATTTGCCCGCCCTTATGTGTATACAAAAGCTGCAATGGAATTTTCATTTCGAATTTATCATTGGTTATTACATTAAGTGTGGGGAGATAGCCTATGTCAAATTCTTCCTTAAAAGGATCCCCTAGGTGAATAGCTCTTCTCCAGTTAATATAAAAATCATGTTCATAAGGTTTTGTATTAACAAAAAACTGGAACCCATTTTCCAGTCTTTCATTAATCAATAACTTATAGTCGTATATGGGCTCAACAAACCCATGGTTGGTATTTCCTTCCAGGGTACCTAATATAAAAGAAGCATGCCTAGCTTTATATTTTACTGAAAAGGTCGGCGCAACACTGGTGTAACCGTTTCGTCCAAATTCCTTTTGAAGGTAAATGCCGCCTTTAATTACAAATCTTGAATTCGGTTGATATTTGATTTCAGGAATAAGCTGGTAGCCAAATAAAGTGCCGCTGAGCGGAATATTTCCAAAATACTCGGTATTATAAATATAATTGAGATTGTAAATATTCAGGGAGAGCCTTTCACTGTCGGCAGCATTAATTGACGTCTTGCTTTTAAATACCGGGTAGTCAATTTGGGCAGTTGTACCAAAAGAAGCAAAAAGAAAAAGCAAGGATAATAAACATCCTGGAAAGAATTTATTTACATACAACATTAGCCCGGGAATTTTCAGGATGCAATATTACACATCTAACCTTGCATATTTTGCGTGAGTTTCAATAAACTCCCTGCGGGGAGGTACTTCGTCACCCATAAGCATACTAAACACGCGGTCTGCTTCGGCAGCACTATCAATAGTTACTAATTTTAAAGTACGTGTTGCCGGATTCATTGTTGTTTCCCAAAGCTGTTCGCTATTCATTTCACCAAGACCTTTGTAACGTTGTACATGAACTGCATCTTCCTTTCCCCCTGCAACTTCCGCCACCCATGCCTTACGTTCTTCATCATTCCAGGCATAAGCTTGCTCTTTCCCCTTCTTTAATAAATATAATGGTGGTTGGGCAATATAAACATACCCCTGCTCTACCAGTTCCTTCATATACCGGAAAATAAACGTAAGTATTAATGTGGCAATGTGACTTCCATCTACATCAGCATCGGTCATTATAATAAGCTTATGATAACGCAGCTTACTTATATCCAAAGCTTTGGGATCATCCGGGGTACCAACCTTTACACCAAGGGCCGTAAACATATTGCGTATTTCCTCATTGTCGTAAATACGATGCTCCATAGCTTTTTCAACATTAAGAATTTTACCACGCAAAGGCAAAATAGCCTGGTAACTCCTGTCGCGGCCTTGCTTTGCGGTTCCTCCCGCAGAATCTCCCTCAACAAGGAACAATTCGCACCTGAATGGATCTTTATCACTGCAGTCTGCAAGTTTGCCTGGTAATCCGCCTCCCGTTAGTACGCTTTTACGCTGTACCATTTCACGGGCTTTTTTAGCGGCGGCTCTTGCCTGGGCAGCTAATATTACTTTTTGAATAATTGTTTTAGCATCTCTCGGATTTTCTTCAAGATATGCAACCAGCACACGGCTAAGGGTAGAATCAACAATACCCATAACTTCATTGTTACCAAGTTTGGTCTTCGTTTGCCCTTCAAACTGCGGCTCAGGAACTTTAACTGAAATAACTGCACTTAAACCTTCACGGAAATCATCGCCTTCGATTTCCACTTTTGCCTTTTCAAACATGCCTTCCTTTTCGCCGTAGCTTTTAAAAACGCGGGTAATGGAACGCCTGAAGCCAGATACATGCGTACCGCCCTCAATTGTATTTATGTTATTTACATAACTAAATAAATGCTCCTGGTATCCCGTATTATAGATTAAAGCAACCTCTACCGCCACATTACTTGCCTCATCATGACTATCGCAATAGATTACGGTGGGAAGAAGTGGCTGGCGGCTTCCGTTCTTGTCAATCAATTCAACAAATTCGACAATACCGCCTTCACTGTAAAATGTTTTAGCATAGGTATTGCCGTCGTCATCTTTTTCCCGAAGATCATTTAAAACAATCTTTATTTTTTTATTCAGAAAGGACAATTCTCGTAACCTTCCTTCCAGGATTTCCCTGTTATAAACTGATACAATAAAGATGGAAGTATCGGGCCAAAACTGGATTTCGGTACCGGTAATATTACTTTCCCCAATTTCACGAACTCCATATTGAGGAATTCCTTTTGCATATTCCTGCTCAAATACTTTACCCTCACGATTTACTTTTACATGAAATTTTATGCTAAGCGCATTTACACAGCTTACGCCAACCCCATGTAAACCACCGCTTACCTTGTAAGTATTTTTATCGAATTTGCCGCCTGCGTGGAGCACAGTCATAACGACTTCAAGGGCACTCTTCTTTTCTTTTTTCATTATGCCGGTAGGAATACCACGGCCGTCATCCTTTACAGTGATGGAGTTGTCTTCATTTATGGTAACTACAATATTTTTACAGTACCCTGCAAGGGCTTCATCAATTGAGTTATCAACTACCTCATAAACCAGGTGATGCAGACCTTTATTGCCTACGTCGCCAATATACATTGCCGGTCGCTTTCTTACCGCTTCAAGTCCTTCAAGAACCTGTATACTGTCTGCACCATAACCATCTAATTTCGGGGTAATAACTTCTGCTGTATCTGCTATCATATTAAAGGATAAAACGTTGTTACGTTTGTAAAATATTCAATCGTGCAAAGGTACGAATAATAAGCTCATACACCTAAAAACATTGCTAATTTAATAGCCTTTTTTGCACAATTTTTTCAGAGATATTTTAACTGGCTGCTGTTACAAAAAAAGAGTTTCAATTTTCCAAAATTTAATAAAGCAAATCCCTATTCACCTGTTCAATGTACTTAAATGCAAAGTTGCTTATCTTTGCAAATATTTTAAATGGAATCAGCTCAAAATATATTATCTGTTGCCTTGAATCATCCTGTTATGCACGAAGAGATGGAATTGGTTCATCATAAAAAGCAGATGATCCCCGGAACTGTTCAATATGTTATTAACCGCTATCGAAAATTACCCGGTGCAACAATTGAGGATACGGGAATGATGATATATAATTTTAAACCTGAAAACAATAAAGACAGTAACCTTGAATTAGTATTTTGCATAACAGGAAACAGGTACTGTAAACAAAAATATACAGAATGTAATTTTTGCAAACATTCCCAATCTCATAGCTGCCAGGAAGTAATTGAGACGGTCGATGTTGCCGCATTTCGTTTTAATGCTGATCATCTTTCGCAGTTTGTAAAAGGTATCAAAACCACTTCATTTTCAGACGATATTTTAAATTTTCGACATACTTCTTCATGGGATTAATTTTCACCATTCCTTAATTT
>JBBSPK010000130.1:0-9353 GCA_038258875.1 Chitinophagales bacterium | reverse complement strand
CCCAATTTTATGAGTTCCCTGGTCTACAATAGCGCTTCTCGCAAACGTATCATCCAAAGAAATTTTATCTCTTATTATAGGCACCACTTTCATGCTGCCATCGGCCTTTTTGAGAGTAAGCCTCACCTCCGAACCCTTTTGTTCTCCTCTTATAAGCTTTACGGCGTCCGTAACCGCAAAACCGGTAACATCAACAGGTGCAGCGGTTCCCTGTGCAATCTTCACGATTTCATCTTCAGGTTGAATATCGCCTGATTTCCATGCAGGGCCCCCTGTTATTAAACTCGCAATTTTTATTTTACCGTCATCTTCTTTCAATTGAGCGCCTATGCCAAAAAAGGTTCCACTTAATAACTCATCAAAACTTCTTTTATCAACGGGAGCAAAATAAGTAGTATGCGGGTCCATGCTACTGGTTATGGCATTTACGAAATCACTGAACATGTCATCAGGGGTGTTGTGATTTTTCAGGGTTAAAAAATAGCGATCCATTTGCCTGGAAACTATTTCGCGTGCCTCACGCTCTAATGTCGAATCAGCCTTATAAACTGAATCCTTTGCGGCTTTATGTTTTTCCCTTTCATCCTGTAAATCAATAAAACGCCCCATCACAAGGTATTTCAGTCGTTTACGTCCATAATCATTTCTCTCAGTTTCTGATTTAGGAAAATTTCTTTTGTCACCATCAAGTTGCAGCGTTTCATCGCTGGAAAAATCAAAGGGCTTACTAAGTATGTTCTTATAAAAGCTCGCAACGTCATCTAAACGTAAAAGGTACGTCTTGCTGATGGTGTAAAACGATTCCAATGATTCACCATGTATTTCATCGTCTATTTTATGCTCATATTTTTTAAATTCATCTATGTCCTTTTGATAGAAAATATATTTATCGGGGTCGAGGCCATCCTCATATTTATCAAGTACTTCTTTTGAAAAACTGTCGTCGATTTTTTTAGGGCTGTAGTGGCCCTGCTCTAATACAATGCCCACATTTCTCAGGATTTTTTCATATTTGGTTTTAGGATTATCCTCCTTTTTATCGCCCCTTCCCATTACGCCATAGGTCAGAAACAAACCGCCACAAATAAGTACAAAGAGTACTGGTAAAAATTTTTTGCTCATAATAATTTTCATTAAAGGATTCATACGTAAAAATAACAGAAAATAAATTTCATGCTTAAAATTAGTTTGTTTAATTAACAAAGGTTTTGTATAATATATGGACGGTTATTTTAGATAAATATTGCATGGATTTTAATAAATTAAAAAGAGTAATGCAAAAAAAATTCCCGATTCTTTGCGGGAAAAATTTTTTGTGTGGATGATGGGGCTCGAACCCACGACCCTCAGAATCACAATCTGATGCTCTAACCAACTGAGCTACAACCACCGTTTGGAAGGCCAAAATTAATTCATTTTTTAAACTAAAATGTAATTCATATTTCCACAACAACCTTCAGCATCCCTCTTCTACCATTCATACAGATTTAAAAAATCCGTTTTAAATTTTCTATTCACCTTTGCGCATGTTTTTAAAACTAATGACGTCTAAAAATTTAATCAAGCCATAAATCTATCATGAGAAATATTTACGTAACCCTTCTTGCGTTGTGTATGTCATCCGCGGCATTTGCCCAATTTCCCGCTGGAGGAAACAGGGGCCCGGGTATGAATCTTGGTCATTTTTACGGAAAAGTTATTAATGCGAATACCGGCAAACCTCTTGAAGCCGCTTCAATACAACTTACTCAAAATAAGATGGATACTGCCACAAAAAAACGCAGGGATTTTGTCGTAGCCGCTATGCTTACTGACAAGAAAGGAGAATTTAGTATTGATAAGCTCCCCGTTATTACCACGTTCCAGTTATTAATTACTGCTATTGGATATACTCCTTATAATGAAAAAGTAAACTTTAATCTAAAGACGGGCGGGGGCGATATGAGTCAAATGCTCAACGCTGTTGATAAAGATCTCGGAAATATAAAAATGGCTCCTGATGCCAAACAATTGGAAGGAGTAGTTGTTACGGCGAATAAGAGCCTGCTGCAAATGAATATTGATCGAAAGGTTTTTAATGTAGACAAAAGCCTGACAAGCGCTGGCGGTACTGCGGTTGACGTAATGAAAAATGTGCCTTCGGTAAATGTAGATATTGATGGCAATGTAACATTACGCAACGCCACACCACAGATTTTTATTGACGGACGGCCCACTACATTAACCCTTGAGCAAATACCTGCCGATGAAATTGAAAGCGTAGAGATCATCACTAATCCGTCAGCGAAGTTTGACGCCTCCGGCGGGGGCTCAGGAATTTTAAATATTGTTTTGAAGAAAAACAGGAAGGCCGGATATAATGGAAATGTAAGAGCAAATGTAGATTCACGGCTTCGCTTCGGGTTAGGTGCAGATATAAATATAAAGCAGGGAAAAATAAATTTCTTTGCCAACTCGATGTATAATCAACGAAAATCCATGAGCACACAGAGTACAAAGCGTGTTGATTATTTCGATGGTGTAACTGCTACATTATCCCAAAAAGATAAACCGGTGAATACAGGCCACTTTGCATTTGCAAGAGCAGGGTTCGATTACTTTCCCGATAACCGGAATACGTTTACCCTCGCCGGTGTGTTAGTTGGCGGAAAATTCAACACTGTTGATCTCCTTGATATCAACAGGGATAGTGATTTTGTATCAAACACTATTCGTGAAACAGGAATAAGAAATACAAATGGAGGTTTTACTTTTAATAATACTGGCGGAACAATTAGTTATAAACATAATTTCGCAAGGCCTAACAAAAATATTACCGCTGATGCTAATTATTTTTATAGCAAAAACACCAATAACAGTGAATTCTCGACCCAATATTTTAATACTGACGGCTCGCCCAAAACGGCGCTCTTTCAGCAAAAAATAACAGGCGGTGGAAATACAAAATATTTTACCGCACAAACCGATTATTCCAATCCTATTACTGATAAAATAAAACTGGAAGCCGGCCTAAGGGGATCTGTAAGAAACTACAGCAGTTTTAATGAAAACTTTTTTTATGATCAATTCCAGGGAAAATATCAACCTATCCCCGGACTTAACAGCAGGTATGAATTTAAAGACCAGGTATATGCCGCCTACACTACTTTTTCTCAAAAAATAAAAAACTTTACCTACCAGTTAGGAGGCCGTGTTGAAAGTTCAAAATACCAGGGAAAGCTTATTGACAGTAACCAGGTATTTGAAAACTCCTACCCTTTTAGCTTTTTTCCCAGTGTATTTTTAACGCAGAAGATTAATGACAAGCAGGATATACAATTAAATTATTCCAGGAAAATAAACAGGCCAAATTTTTTCCAGCTTATCCCCTACTATGATTATTCCGATTCGCTCAATATAAGCCGCGGTAATCCTAATCTTGTTCCTGAATTCACCAACCTCTTTGAATTATCTTATAATATAAATTTCAAAAATGGCAACAATATAATTGCTACAGCCTATTACAGGCAAACAAACAATCTTATTACACGTTTTCAATACAGGGACAGAAATCCAAATCCTTCAAAGAATGATTCAATTTTCATAAGCTCATTTGCCAATGCAAATAGCTCAAGCGCTTATGGCCTTGAAGTCACTTCTTCAAATAAAATTGCCAAATGGTGGAGTGTAACCTCCAACATAAATCTTTATAATTCCAAAATAAACGGGAATAATCTTGAAAGTGATCTTAACAACCAAAAGGTCAGTTGGTTTGGGAAAATCAACAATACATTTACGTTACCTGCAAATTATTCGATTCAGGTAACAGGTGATTACACGAGCAGAACTATTTTACCTCCTAATCGTGGCGGTGGTGGCGGAGGAAGATTTTTTGGTGGAGGTGATTTGTCCACAGCCAATGGTTATACCGATCCGGTTTATGGATTTGATATTGCCATAAAAAAAGAATTTTTAAAAGATAAAGCAGCATCACTTTCGTTAAGTATGAATGATATTTTCAGGACCAAGGTGTATCGCACCCATTCGACTTCAAATTTTTCAAATACGATTTATTCCACGCAGGATAATGAACGCCGCAGGGATCCTCAAATTGTAAGGTTGAACTTCAACTGGCGCTTTGGTAAGTTTGATGTGTCCTTATTTAAACGTAAAAATCTTAAGGGCGAGCAGGAAGGAATGCAAAATGGTATGCAGGGTGTTGGGCAATAAATGA
The DNA here is from genome assembly GCA_038258875.1 of Chitinophagales bacterium. Classification (GTDB taxonomy): domain Bacteria; phylum Bacteroidota; class Bacteroidia; order Chitinophagales; family Chitinophagaceae; genus Ginsengibacter. The sequence continues at coordinate 5,140 of JBBSPK010000130.1, read as the reverse complement.
TTTTTAAATTGTGGCCTATCCTTTGCAAGAGTCTTTTCATATATAAAAACTTGCGTTTAAAGGTTTTTATCATTTTTTAACTTAAAAAAAATCATTTATGAAAAAGCTCTTTAACCGGCAGACTTACATTTTTTTGGTTTCATTTGTAATGTTATGTTTTACGCAGGCCCTGGTATTTGCACAGGATAGTGCGGCCAGCAGCAGTACAACCACTACCACAACAGAGCAACACACTACAACAATTCAGCCATGGGTATGGGTTGTAGGAGGAGCAGTTTTATTAATAATTATTATTGCATTGGTAAGGGGTGGAGGCTCCGGTGGTTCACATACCGATAAGGTTACTGTTACAAAAACAACCAGCAGCGAAAACTCTTGATTAGCTTTTTGTGTTACTTAAATTAAATGGCTGACAGTTGTCAGCTATTTTTTTTATGGAAACGTTTCGTAAAAGCAGTGATCGTTTGTTGTTATGGAACCGGAAATAATTTTCCCGTTATCTTTGCCCACTTTCAACAAGTTTTAGCCGAAATATTTATTTAATTCGGTGGCAATAAAAATCATAATAACAGGATGCCATTACGTGCAGGAATTGTGGGATTACCCAATGTAGGAAAATCAACTTTGTTTAACGCGGTAAGCAACAGCGCCAAGGCGCAGGCAAGCAATTATCGCTTTTGCACTATTGAGCCCAATACAGGCCTGGTAAACGTGCCAGACGAGCGGTTAGAAAAACTTGCTGAACTGGTAAAACCAAATAGAATAGTTCCGACGCAGATTGAAATTGTAGATATTGCCGGCCTCGTGAAAGGGGCAAGCAAGGGAGAAGGATTGGGAAATAAGTTTCTGGCAAACATCCGGGAAGTAGATGCCATCATTCATGTTGTACGATGTTTTGAAGATGAAAATGTATTAAGAGAAGAAGGCCCGATAAATCCAATTTCAGATAAAGAAATTATTGAAACAGAATTACAGCTAAAAGATTTGGAAAGCATCGAAAAAAAGATATCCCGGACCGAAAAGATGCTGAAGACCGGGGATTCAAAGGTGAAAGCAGAATATGAGTTATTGATTAAATGCAAGGAGCATCTTGAAAAGGGAAAAAACATCCTTTCCCTCAGTTTATCTAAAGAAGACAAAGCTGTAATTGCCGACAGCTTTTTGCTTACTGATAAACCGGTTTTATATGTTGCTAATGTTGATGAAGCGTCTATGCATACCGGTAATAAATATTCTGATGTGCTTGTTGCAGCAGCCAAAGCTGAAAATGCGCAAGTAATTATCATGACCAATGCAATTGAAGCGCAAATAGCAGAATTTGAAGACCCTGCCGATAAGCAAATGTTCATGGAAGAATATAAAATGGAAGAGCCTGCTTTGGATCGCCTCATTCATTCAGCCTATAAACTTTTGGACCTGTTAACTTATTTTACCGCCGGCGTACAGGAAGTGCGTGCATGGACCATACATCACGGATGGAAAGCCCCACAGGCAGCAAGTGTTATACATACCGATTTTGAAAAAGGATTTATCAAAGCTGAAGTAATCTCTTATACCGATTTTATCCAATATGGTTCTGAAGCAGTCTGTCGTGAAAATGGCAGGCTAAGAATTGAAGGAAAAGAATACGTTGTACAGGATGGCGATGTGATGCATTTCCGGTTTAATGTGTAAATTATTCCTCTGCATGGTTTAGCACCGCTGCTTATTCCTTCTCAAATTTTTTTGTGGGAATAATAAATAGTGGGATTTCGGTTTTGTGTAAAACATTCTCGGCCACACTTCCTAATAACATTTTGTCAAGGCCCCGCCTTCCATGGCTGCCCATAACAATTACATCCACGTTAAGTTCCGATGCTGCCTGTAAAATACTTTCGCCAAAATCACCATTTTTTACAACTGTTTGTATACGCTCATCCCCTAAATGCTGCTTTGATTTATCTAGGTAATCCTGCGCAGCGTTCCTAAACTCATCAACATTTGCAAGCTGAACCATATCTAAATTACTAAAACCTTCATAACCCATTATTGAAGAGTAACCGGGTGTAGAATAATAAATGGCATCAGAAACAACGTGCAATAAAATAGTTTCAGCATTCATAGACTTAGCCAACTCATAACCTGTTTCGGCTATCTTTTCAGCAGCCGGATCATAATCGAGGGCTATTAATATTTTTTTCATATTTTCTTACTTTTATTTTTTTAAAATGTTGCCTATTGTAAAGGTAAATTTTAAAATCCGGGTTAAAGTTTTCCGATTCAAAAACTGTTAGATAAAACATTTTTCCCCGGCAAGTTGCATGAGCTTTCCGCAGGCTAAAAAGTTAAGTAATCTTCTTTTAAGATGGCCGTCGTGTTCTACCTCAGCTAAAGCCCGGCTCAGATACATGGCTCGGGAAAAATTATAAAAAGCTTGTCTGAATAACCAAACAACCGGCAAACGGATTGCAGACAAATTGCATCCGTGCCTTGCATTAACTCCCGGGTTGTTTGGTGACAGGCTTTTTTCTGATGTCAATATGAAGTTCTCTTTCGGCTACCGTAATCATGGTATCCAGTGCCAGAGCACGAAGCTTTTCCCATTCAAGCTGCTTTTCCAGCACTGCAATCTTCTTTTCTAAATCAGACTGTTCCTGCCTGATTATTTGTTTAGATTTTTTACCCAATGTTTTTTGTTGAAGATCGTAAGAAACCTGTTTATGGATTCTGGGTAAATCATGAATGCCCTGGTGAACTAATACCCATTTGTTGATCGTCGTGCGATTTACACCATACTTCTTTGATAGTTCACGATAAGATTTTCCTTCTTCAGGATACTCTCTCACCGCTTCTTTTTTAATGTCCATTTTTGGTTGATTTATGTCAACCTATTTCAGGACAAGACAATTTGCCGCCGATTGCTTCAACGTCCTGCTATTGCAAAATACATTTTGTTGTGCGTTCGTGCTTCTTTATCAATAAAATGAGTTCTGAGCCTTAATCTTCTTTTTTCATTTGTGTTTTTAGCCCATCAAGGATAGAGTATGCTTTCATTATTTTTCCATTACTATCCATATCAAATTCAAATTGCAGGTCATACAAAGCCCTATCTACTAAAAAAAGTTTTGTTTTGGATTCCGGCTTCAATAAAAATTCCTGACCCCACCAGGGATGCCAGTAAATTTTCCCTTCTCTTGTTTTTATGGTATCTGCTTTGGTAGCGCCTTCTTGTATGTATTTACCCACAAAGCGATTAAGCTGTAAGGAATCTAATATCATTTCCTTATGCTTATAAGCTGTTATTAAAGGAATATCTAAAATTATACAGGCAAGCGTATTAACAATGCCGTCTATATGAGTGTTTTCATTATTTGAGAGGGCTGCCACAACAACTTCATCTGATGGAAAACGAGAGAGATTAGACACAAATCCAGGAATACCTCCTTTATGTGCTATTCGCAAATGATGTTGAAAGGTATCAATAATTAATCCGTATCCGTAATGATTAAAATACGGCGTAATCATTTTAGTAAATAAGGCAGGAGATAGAATTTTATCAGCGAACAATGCATTGTTCCATTGATACAAGTCTTCTATAGTGGAGATAATAGCTCCGGCACTGTATGGCCCCTCCATAGAAATATAAGGTGCATTTTTCCATACCGTTGGTGTTTTCAAATAACCCTTTGCCCTGTAAGGAAGAACGGTATCCCATCGGTTGACACAAGTATTTTTCAATCCGGCTTTTTGAATAACATTTTCAAAAACATAATCACTATATGATTCTCCGGTTACCTTTTCAATAATGTAACCCAACAAATAGTACCCTGAATTACTATAATGCATTTGTGAACCAGGTGAAAAATCGAAGGGTTGTTTTTTAATCAACGCTACCAAAGTATCCTTTTCAAAGGGTAGTGTCGCTATTTTAGAAAACTCTGGTATTTCAGTATAGTTTTTTATACCGAATGTATGTGTAAGCAACATGTGTATGGTAACGCTATCAGCTTTAGGGAAATCCTGAAAATACTTGCTAAGTTTATCATCCAAACTAATTTTTCCAGCTTGTACTAATTGTAAAATGGCGGCTGCAGTAAATTGTTTAGTAATCGAGCCAATTTCAAATTTTGTTTGTATCGTGTTAGGTACATCCAATTCCCGGTCAGCCATACCAAAGGCTTTTTCGTAAATAATTTTTCCTTTTTTTGCGACCAGCACAGTGCCTGTAAATTTAATCACATTTGCCCGGTCTTGCATATATTTATCCAACAAAGCAGGGTAGTCTTTTTGAGCAAGTAAATTCAATGGAAAAGCGAGAAGAAAAAGTATTTTTTTCATGATTTGTAATTTAATCTTATCATCATTGGCAACAACAGGAAACTACATTTTTTAGAAGACTCGTATTATATGGCAGCATGACGCGAAAAGTTTGCATTGACGTAATTCATATTTATGATTGCGTCAATACAGCTAATATAGATCGATTGCCGCAACATAAAAACTATAATAGTATAATAATATCTTAACGGAAATGTCAACATCATTAGACTCTACCAACATTTCTTCGGAATTCCGCAGGCTAAAAAATTAAGTAATCATATTTGAGATGGCCGTGCATTCCCTAATCTAAAGCCAGGCATAGAGACCCGTCCAGGGAAAAAATGTTCTGTTATTTGAGACTTGAATAAATAATCGCTTCAAATTTGGCTTCCACATCGCCATGAGTATTGGGATTCTGTTGAGTCATAAAAAGACAAACGAGATGTGCCTTGGGATCTGCCCAGTAAGTAGTACCATAATATCCGCCCCATGCAAAGGAGCCTGCATTGCGTGGGCCTTTGGTTGCTGACTTTTCTGATGTAATACCAAAGCCTAAACCCATATTGTCGTCTCCCAACAACCCTTCTTTTAACTGGCCGCTGGTCATCATTTCCACTGTTCTTTTTGAAAGAATACTGTGACCATTGTAAATGCCACCATTCAGCATCATCTGCATGAAAACAGCATAATCAAAAGCTGTGGAAGAAAGGCCCGCACCACCCGAGAAATAATGTTTGTTCATAAGGGGATAGTCAGGATCTATATGGCGAAAACTGTGGTTCCACTTAATAACATGATTCAAGGAATCTTCAGTATAAACTGTTGCCATGCGGTTTGCTTT
>JBBSPK010000129.1:0-9428 GCA_038258875.1 Chitinophagales bacterium | reverse complement strand
CTTGGGATTCGCATTTTACTGGGAAGTTCCTATTATGATGATTGGGAAAATGAAAAAATGTATGTTCCGAAAGACCCATTGGGAAATCCTGTTGATAGAAACCATCCATGGAATAAAACAACCAAACCCAAGCCGCAAAAAAGAGATTTTGCAGGCAAGTATACCTGGGTAACTTCACCACGCTGGTATGATAAGCGATCAGGTAAACATGTATGTTGCGATACTGGTGGTGGTCCATTCGCAAGGCAGTGGGTTACTGCAAAAGCAGGATTAGTGGATTTTGGCTATGTAAAAGCAACCGGCGATTCACTCGAATTTAATTTGCCTAAAACTGTTGGAATGCCGGAAATGAAACAAGTATGGAAAGTTCCAAAATGGAGTAATGCAATAGAAAGGGATCGTGCAAGGGCATACCATCAAACTTATTCAGCATTGATTGGTTTATATTGTTTGGAGAAGGCACTTGAAGAGGTTCACGCGGGCCGCACAAAAACATGGACACCTTTTAAGGTTCCGGACGAAGCAGTTAGCGTTGGTTTCCATGAAGCAGCGCGTGGCGTTATTTCACATCACATGAAGATAGAAGGAGGTAAAGTGGCGAATTATCAAATGTTCCCGCCAACTCCGTGGAATGCAAGCCCACGTGATATTTACGGAACCCCCGGCCCTTACGAGGATGCAGTGCAGAATACACCGATTTTTGAAGAGAACGGTCCTGATAACTTTAAAGGCATTGATATTATGAGAGCAATTCGCAGTTTCGACCCATGTCTTCCTTGTGGAGTACATATGTATCTGGGTGGTGGTAAAATGGTAAAGACAACCCACACGCCTACTGCGCTCGCCTCATATAATGGTGGGAAAAAATAATTGTGTGAATGTTCAATGGTCAGTTGTGAATTGTGAGTTGTAACCTTACAATACTTTACGATTCACGATTGGCCATTGTTATTCAAAAGTGACTATTAACAACTGATAACCCACGACACCCTATGGTATCATCATCTCTTATATCGAAACTTCGCAAAATTGCAACCCCGACACCCATTGAGGAAGTGGAAAAATGTGGTTTTTGCGGCAGGACTTTATCTGCCGATCACCGTCATCTCGTTGATCTTTCTGCTATGAAGTTTATGTGTACCTGTGAAATGTGTATGATAACGCAGGCGGAAACCGGAACGTATAAACCTTTACCACAGCGTTATCTGGAGTTAGAGGGTTTTGATATGTCTGATCAGTTATGGTCAGATTTTCTCATCCCGGTGAATATGTCGTTTTTTATCAATAGCACGGTACGCCAGGGTACGGTTGCATACTATCCAGCCCCCACCGGAGCAACAGAGTCAAAGTTAAAAATGGAAGCATGGGATGAATTGGTATCACTGAATCCCATTTTGCAAAGCCTGGCCCGTGATCTCGAGGCGCTTTTGGTAAACCGTCTTGAAGACGATGGACAATATTATATTGTTCCTGTTGACAGTTGCTATAAACTTATTGGAATGATAAGAGTTGCGTGGAAAGGAATTTTTGGTGGAAAAGAAGTAAATGATATTATCAACCAGTTCTTTGTTGAGCTAAAAGAAAAATCAGTAAAATGCCCAACCTGACATTTGAAATAATTTCTTCTGAAGTTAAGCCGTATGCTGCGATGCCAACGCTTGCTTTCAAATTGCAAATTACCAATGATGCAGAAAATGAAGAAGTGTATGCAGCTGCATTGAAATGCCAGGTAATGATTGAAGCAATAAAACGAACCTATAACGAGGATTCAAAAGAAAAACTGCATGAGCTTTTTGGCGAACCCTTTCGCTGGGATGAAACGCTAAGAACTTTTTTCTGGACGATTATCAATGTTCCCGTTCCAAGATTTACAGGTAAAACAGTCGTGGAAATTATGATACCCTGTAGTGAAGATCAGGCACTGGCAGCCGGTAAATATTTTTATGCGGTTTCTGATGGCACGGTTCCATTGGCCTTCCTGTTTAGCGGTACTTTATTTTATAAAGACCCTGAAGACAATTTGCAGGTTACCCTGATTCCATGGGAAAAAGAGGCATTTTGCAAAATGCCGGTAAATTTGTGGCAGGAAATGATGGATACTTATTTTCCCAACAGCCGCTGGATGCGGGTAAGAAAAGATATTTACGACAGGCTTGTAAAATATAAATCACAAAGCTCATTTCCTACACTCGAATCTTGCCTCGATTCTGTTCTTGATGAAGCATTAAAAGAGATTCAGCTCACTGAAAAATATACGGCATGAGTAATGAAAACACTCACAGATTAAATTCAGACTCTATCCTGGAAAATATCACCCGTACGCTTCTTTATGAAGGTTACTCTTTATATCCATATCATCGCTCAGCAATTAAAAATCAAAAGCCGGTTCCATTCGGAGTAGTGTTCCCGCAAGCATATAATGCTTACAATGAGCACTCTCATTCTACTATGCGATCAGAAAGTATTGTTAGAGGTAATAAAAATTTCTCTATAAATATTATCGTACGTTTTTTGCATTTAAAAAAAGTGGAAATTTTTGAAAGTATCCATGATGGAAAAAACGAAACCGGTTTTGAACAGGTTTATAGTTTAAATACCGCGGATAAAGTTTTCCAGGGAGGGTGGCAAACGTTAGAGCGTAAAATAAATACAGGAAATTTACAAATTGATTCGTTATTGCAAAGCAGTAAAACGATTTTCCTGGAATTTGAAAAAATACACGACAGTGAAGACATATCTGATAACAGAGAAACCATAGGTAAACAAATTAATAAGGTTGCAGAAATTAAAGGGACGATAATCGTCGAAGCTGTTAAGGTCGATAGACCTGGCTCTTATCGTTTAACCGTAACTGTTACTAATACAACTTCCATAGAAAATGCAGGCGCCGCCAACCGGGACGATATAATTTCCCAATCATTTTTGTCAACACATATTATTTTAAAGGCCGACGGTGCGAAATTTATTTCCCATCAATCGCCTGGAGAAGAATGGAAGACGGTTATTAGTGAATGCGAAAATAAAAATACGTGGCCCATACTCATAGAAGAAACGGACACAACATTGCTTTCATCGCCTATAATTTTATACGACTATCCTGAAATTAATCCACAAAGCCATGGTGATCTTTTTGACAGCACGGAAATAGAGGAAGCATTATTATTGCATGTATCGGTTTTATCTGATGATGAAAAGAGAAGAATAGGAAATAGTGATGAAAAATTGCAACACATGCTCAATAAAGTGGGTCAGGTTACTCCGCAAGAATTGATTAACTTTCATGGAGTGTTAAAACACAATGTAGAAAATCAAATTGTTACTGAAAAAAAATCTGAATCATGAGAACACCAGGTTCAATGGGCGATACGCCGCCGGGAGATTTAGTTAAAATGGTAAACGACATACTGTATAGTAAGGGAGACAAGGTTCGGTTAACGCTCGGCAAACGAAGATCTGATGCGTCGGATATTTTGATTGATGGAAGAATAGCGACCATTGAAATTATTTATACGGATTATGATGATAATATTCACTTTGCAGTTACAGTGGACGATGACCCCGCACAGGAAATGCAGAGAGACCTAGGTATGTATCGGTTTTTTAGTGCTGATGAAATTGAACATATAAAATAATAAATACAAAGTTTTAAGGAATTAATAAAAAATACTTTTAACAAACTAAAACTTCCCCAGGTTAGTTCCCCTCTCCGAAGGAGCGGGGGTTGGGGGTGAGGCTCATGGAAAAAAAGAATTCACCAACAGTTGAGATACAGCATCCGAAACCATCTTCAAAAAAAAGAGTGATGATTGCAGGAGTGGGTAATATGTTTTTGAAAGATGATGGATTTGGGGGCGCCGTGATAAAAAAAATTCTTAATAAAAAATTTCCAGAAGGCGTTGAAGTAAAAGATTTTGGTATGGGCGGCCTCAAACTGGCCTATGACCTTATGCGTGGTTATGATGGATTGATACTTTTGGATGCATCTCCAAGAGGAGAACCACCAGGCACATTGTATATGATAGAACCCGATGAGAATGAATTCAATGTTGACCTGGAAGAAGGTGGTCCTATTGATCCACATGGCGCTGACCCTGTTACAATTTTAAGGTTTGTAAAATCCATTGGTTCATGGCCGGGTAAAGTGATTATTGTTGCCTGTGAACCCGAGACTGTAGATGATTTTGAGATTGGCTTAAGTGATTCAGTAAATGCATCTATTGATGGGGCAGCAGAAATGGTTGACGATATTATAAAAGAAATTTACTCATAACAAAAATGGTCAATTATGAATATATTCTCGCAGGAAGATTTTAACGGCGTGCAGGAGGTTATCAAAAGTGTAAACGTCCAGAACAATAAGCCCGCAAAAGAAATAGTTCGGGATGAAGTATCAGATTTGAATGAGCAAAGCCAGCACATACAGGAGCTGATAGAGCAAATAGAAACCTTACCGGATGGGAAGACAAGACAGATGATGCAGGAATGCATCCAGGAAATTTTAGGATTTTATGGTAACGGTCTCGAAAGAATCCTGAAAATTATTTCTAACGGCAACAGTATTGCTGCAAAAGATATTTATAATGATCTAATTGAAGACAGCTTTGTGAATGGTCTATTATTGATTCATGATCTTCATCCTCTTGATTTAAAGACACGCTTATATAATGCGCTCGAAAAAGTAAAGCCTTACATGGATAGCCATGGTGGTAGTGTCGAGATTGTAAGTCTTGAAAATGGAATTGCCAAATTAAAACTAGCCGGTAGTTGTAACGGTTGTGCTTCTTCTTCGAGCACATTAGAGTTAGGCATTAAACAGGCAATCGAGGAAAACTGTCCCGATCTTTTAGGGTTAGAAGTTGAAGGCGTAACAGATGCGCCAGGCAGGAAAAAATCTGCACTCGATGAGTTTGGATGGAAAGTAATAAAAGGTGTTGACGTATTGCCAAACGGGGCGATGAAAGCCGTAGATATTCCGGGACTCTCATTGATAATTTGCAGGATCAATAAAGTGCTTTATGCCTATCGCAATCTCTGTCCGGCATGTGACAGGTCATTTAGTAATGGAAAACTGGAAGATAAATTTCTCAGCTGTCAACTGGGTCACAAGTACGATGCGCAACTTGCGGGGATATGTACCGATGATCCTGATTTGCATCTCGATCCTTTCCCTTTATTGGAGGAAGGCGGAATAGTGAAAGTAGCAATATGATATAAAGATTTTACCTATGCATGAAATATCCGTTTGCCAAAGCATTTTAAAAACGATCGAAACAGAAATGGATAATAGTGATCTGTCCACTGTACGTGAGATACACCTTAAGGTTGGCATACTCTCTAATATCGATGCAGAATTATTAAAACACGTATTTACGTTTGTAAAATTGGACAGTTTATTTAATGATGCAGAACTGTATGTTGAAGTTGTTGACATCTTAGCGAAGTGCGATAGTTGTGAAAATATTTTTACAGTTAAAAACTATAAGTTTGTATGCCCGGCGTGCGACGAGCCAGTCATAAACATTCTTGAAGGAAAAGAATTACTTATTCATAAAATTATTTTAGAAGAACCAGCTCATGAAGAAATTAACCAATAAAGCCGTTGGAACAATAACAGTTCAGGATGTGTCATTAAGCCTGTTGAAGGCAAATGATTATATAGCAGAAATGATAAGGGATGAAATGAATGAAAGAAATATTTTACTGCTCAATTTGGTTTCATCACCAGGCAGTGGAAAAACATCGCTGCTTGAAGAAACAATTAAGCGATTAAAAGACCAGGTAAATATTGCTGTATTGGAGGGAGATCTTGAAACTGAACGTGATGCAGATCGCATTCGTAAGCAAGGCGTACAGGCATTGCAGATAGTAACTCACGGGACTTGTCATCTTGAAGCTCAAATGATACAACAGGCAATGCCTAATATAAATTTTGAGAATATAGATATCCTGTTTATCGAAAACGTAGGTAATCTCGTTTGTCCTGCGTCCTATGATTTAGGTGAAGATATTCGGGTGACATTAGTTTCATGCACCGAAGGCGACGATAAACCTAAAAAATATCCAAGCATGTTTCTCACTACCGATATTATGGTTGTAACAAAAGAGGATCTTTTACCCTATGTTCCTTTTTCGGTTGATGCGGTTATTAAAGATGCGATGGAAGTTAATGCCGGTATCGAAACATTTTTAGTATCGAGTTTGAAAGGCAATGGTATGGATGAATGGTGTGAGTGGTTATTAAAAAAAGTAAAGGAGAAAAAAGAATCTAAGGTTGCTGCAAGCGCTTAATATTTTTGCTAATAATTTTCAACTCCATAAAATTAATTCCTCATTTGTTTGACGTTTCATTTGCATATCAAAGGGCGCGTGCAGGGTGTGGGCTTTCGTCCGTATGTTTATAAACTTGCTGTCAAAAAAAATATTCCTGGCTATATAAGTAATGATGTAGATGGGGTACATATGATATTCAGCCAGCCAGGTCAAAAAGAAGCAGATGAATTTGTGAAAGAAATAATTCATAATGCTCCGGCCAAATCAATCATACAAAACTGGTATTTAGAAAAAGTAAACGAACAAAACTTCCAGGAATTTTCTATTCGTATCCATGAAAGGAATGTTCAGCCTGATCTTTTAATCTCTCCTGATTTTGCGATGTGTCCCCAATGCAAAAGCGAATTTCATGACACTGGTGACAGGAGATATCAATATCCTTTTATTACCTGCACTTTATGCGGTCCGCGCTATTCTATAATGACGGACCTTCCTTATGAAAGGCATTTAACTTCCATGGAAAATTTTATTCAATGCCCGGAATGTAAACAGGAATACAAGGATGTTAATGACAGGAGATATTTTTCTCAAACAAATTCCTGTTCTATTTGTGGAATTCGTTTATCATGGCATACAAAAAATAATACAGAAGTTTTATACAATAACGACGCTATCCTTTCTCAATTATTAAAATCATTACACGACGGAAAAATTATTGCGGTGAAAGGAATTGGAGGATTTTTATTACTATGCGATGCGGCAAGTAAACCAGCCATTGAAATTTTACGTGAGAGAAAGCACCGGCCCAAAAAGCCTTTTGCTGTTTTATTTCCCCGGATAGAATTAATTCAACAATACACCTATTTAAATAAAATAACGGACGAAGTATTACAAAATGAAACGTCGCCAATAGTTTTATTACGTGCAAAAGAAGTTTGTTTTGAAAAACTTTGTATGGATGAGATTGCACCTGGGTTAACTTCTATTGGTGTAATGATGCCGTATGCACCTTTGCTGGAATGGATTATGTCTTCATGGAAAAAACCGGTAGTTGCAACAAGTGGAAATGTAAGCGGTTCCTGTATCGTTTTCCAATCTGAAAGAAAAGAGGAGCTATTTCAGTCTGCCGATTTTATTCTTGATCACAACCGTGATATTGTAATACCACAAGACGACAGTGTTGTGAGGGTTGGAGAAAAAAATGATCAGCAGATTATTATACGGCGTGCAAGAGGAATGGCTCCTGCAATTATTCCGTCTTCATTGAAAAATACCGAAACAATTTTCGCGGCAGGCGCAATGCTAAAAAGCGCTTTCGCCCTTCAACATAATAACCAGGTTTATTTATCCCAATATTTAGGCAACCTGGAAAGTTATGATACCCAACAGAACTATTTGCATACATTCAACTATTTTCTGCATTTACTAAAAGCTCAGCCACAAGTTATTTTAGCAGACCTTCATACCGATTATCCATCAACAAAAATCGCAGAAGAATATTCTGTCAAATGGAATATACCCATAAAAAAAATCCAGCATCACGAAGCACATTTTGCAGCCATACTGGGCGAATATGATTTATTTAAAAGTGAGGAAAAAATATTAGGAGTTATCTGGGATGGAACGGGCCTTGGAAGTGATGGAAATATATGGGGAGGTGAATTTTTTTTATACGAAAAAGGAAAGATAACAAGGCTGCATTACCTGGAACCCTTCATCAACACTGCCGGAGATAAAATGGCAAGGGAGCCAAGACTTTCTGCATTGGCAATATCCCAAAATACAAGCGGAGCATCAGAAATTTTGAAATCAAAGTTTTTAGAACAGGAATGGAAATATTATCATAAAGCAATTAACAGTGAAAAAATTACAAATACGAGTGCCGGCAGGTATTTCGATGGCGTTGCTTCTTTATTAAATCTTATAGATATAAATACATATGAAGGTGAGGCAGCACTTCTGCTGGAACAATCGGCCAATTATTATTTAATGAAAAATAAATTTGCTATAGATGTCCATTATTTTGATGAGGTTATAGATAAACCCGTCATCTCCATGAAACGGGTTATTTCTAACCTTATATCTGACATAAATTCAGGAAAAAATAAAGACGAAATAGCGGCTAAATTTCATTTGACCCTCATAGCGATTATAAAAAGGGTTGCGCAACAGTATAATGTCAAAAATATCGCTTGTAGCGGGGGTGTTTTTCAGAACCCGGTATTGATAGATTTGGTATATTTACAATTAGAAAAAGTTTTCAAATTTTACTTTCATCGGCAAATGTCACCTAACGATGAATGTATACCTTTCGGGCAATTAATGTATTATCAAAATATAAAACTCTAGCAATATGTGTTTAGCAATTCCTGGTAAAATTGAATCAATAGAAACACAATCTGACGGTGTGGTTAGAATGGCCAAGGCATCTTTTGGAGGAATCATTAAAGACATCAGTTTAGAGATGATGCCCGATGCTGAAGTGAATGATTATGTATTGGTACATGTAGGAGTAGCTATAAGTAAGGTAAATGAACGTGAAGCGCACAGGGTATATCAGTACCTGAAAGACACAGGCGAACTGATGGACTTGAATGATCAATAATTTATTAATTCCAACCTGATATGAAATATCTTTCTGAATTCCGGTCACCAGAATTAGTAGAAGCTTTGTTGGCAGAAATAAAGCAAACTGTCACAGGGAGCTGGAATATTATGGAAGTGTGTGGCGGGCAAACACATTCTCTTGTAAAGAATGGCATTCTCAATATGTTGCCTGAGAATATTCAAATGATACATGGTCCCGGATGTCCTGTATGTGTAACTCCTGTAAGTTTAATAGATAAAGCAGTTTATCTTGCCCTTGAACATGATGTAATACTTTGTTCTTATGGCGATATGATTCGTGTACCCGGTTCTCAAATGAGTTTACTTGAAGCAAAAGCAAGAGGTGCCGATGTGCGTATTTTATATTCTCCTCTTGAAGCGGTAAAAATTGCAAAGGCAAATCCCGAAAGAGAAATTGTTTTTTTTGCGGTAGGATTTGAAACAACAGCTCCGGCAAATGCTCTCTCAGTAATTCATGCAAAAAGAGAAGGGGTAAAAAATTATTCTATACTTGCATCGCATGTGTTAGTACCGCCTGCAATCGAAGAAAT
>JBBSPK010000128.1:0-9469 GCA_038258875.1 Chitinophagales bacterium | reverse complement strand
ATGGATATGGTAATTTACCCGGGAGACCCGCTAACTCCGGGAACCGGCGCAAGCGACGCAGCAAAAAAACCAGGCAGTTTGCAAGCGCCCAATCTCTTAAAAATTCCTGTACTCCCTATAAGTTATCATGATGCAACACCTTTACTGGAAGCGCTTGATGGTCCTGTAGCTCCGGACAAATGGCATGGAGGTTTACCATTTGCTTATCACATAGGCCCGGGAAAAACAAAAGTCCATTTGAAAGTTACCTTCAATTGGGATATCGTTCCGTGTTATGATGTAATAGCCAAAATCCAGGGATCTAAATATCCTAATGAATGGGTGATACGTGGAAACCATCACGATGCGTGGGTTAACGGCGCTAATGATCCTATCAGCGGCCAGGCGGCAATGTTAGAAGAAGCAAAATCAATCGGCACTCTTGTAAGTACAGGCTGGAAACCCGACCGGACAATAGTTTATTGTTCATGGGATGGAGAAGAACCTGGTTTACTGGGTTCCACTGAATGGCTGGAGGAACACGAAAAGGAACTAAAAGAGAAGGCTGTCTTATACATTAATACAGATGACAATGAACGTGGTTTTTTATATGCGGAAGGTTCGCATGCATTAGAACCATTAATGGATGAAATTGCAAAAAGTGTAATTGATCCGCAAACAAACGTGAGTGTGTTTGAGCGACGAAAAGCACACGACGCTATTGCAGAACAAAGTGTAGAAGCAAAGAAAAAAGCATTGGATGGGAATGACTTAAAACTGGATGCTATGGGTTCCGGTTCTGACTATTCTTCTTTTATTCAACATGCAGGTATTCCCGCTTTAAATCTTGGATATGGAGGAGAAGGCAATGCCGGGGAATATCATTCCATTTACGATTCGTATGATTTGTATGTACGGTTTAAAGATCCCGGTTTTCAATATGGTGTTACACTTGCCGAAACTGCCGGGCATGCCGTTTTAAGAATGGCCCAGGCTGATGTGTTACCCTTTGACTACACGCATTTATATACTACGGTAAATGACTATGCAAATGATTTAATGAGTCTTTTAAAAAAATTAAGAGAAACCACAGAGATAGAAAATCAAATTATTAATTCAGGTGGCTATGCTGCGGGCGAAGATCCAACAAAAAAATATAATGCCCCTGTTGTGAAACCTGTAGTGCCTTATCTTGATTTTTCTTCGTTGGAAAATGCATTACAGCTATTGAAAAAAAGTACTAATACTTTGCAAGTAGATTTTGAAAACAAAATAAAATCGGGCAACGTAAGTGTTACTTTCAATCAATCACTTTACCAGGCTGAACAGCAATTATTAACTGAAACCGGGCTGCCACGCAGGGCATGGTATAAACATACTTTGTATGCACCCGGTTTTTATACAGGGTACGGTGTAAAAACAATGCCTGGCATAAGAGAAGCGATTGAACAAAGAGACTGGAAGGAAGCACAGGAACAAATTAATATTGATGCAACGACTATTACAAAACTTGCAGATTATTTTAATGAGTTAATAAAGTCCACTGATTAAATTTTTTTTATTATAAACGGAGATCAATTTTCATAACTTTTATTTTGATCTTTCAGTTGTAAATTGCATATCCCTATGCGCTTTCAACTCAAATCATCATACGAGCCCGCAGGCGATCAGCCACAGGCAATTGAACAATTAACACAGGGCCTTTTACAGGGTGAAAAATACCAAACTCTTTTGGGAGTTACCGGTAGCGGTAAGACATTTACCATGGCCAATGTAATTCAGAATGTACAAAAGCCAACGCTGGTTCTTACACACAATAAAACTTTAGTTGCACAATTGTATGGAGAGTTTCGCCAATTCTTTCCCGATAATTCCGTAGGATACTTTGTTTCCTATTACGATTATTATCAGCCTGAAGCATATATGCCTGTGAGTGATGTTTACATCGAAAAAGATTTAAGCATCAACGAAGAGTTGGATAAATTACGATTGGCCGCAACGTCACAATTACTAACGGGAAGAAGAGATATCATTGTTGTTGCCAGTGTAAGTTGCATTTATGGTATTGGCAATCCAAAAGATTTTGCAGAAGGCGTGGTGAGAATTAAAGAGGGTCAAACGATCAGCCGCCAGGGATTTTTACATTCATTGGTTAATGGATTGTATTCACGAACGCAGGGTGATTTTGCAAGAGGAACTTTTAGGGTAAAGGGAGATACAGTTGATATCAATCTTCCTTATATGGATAACGGTTACCGTATTACTTTTTTTGGAGATGAAATTGAAAGCATAGAATCAATCGAGCTTAATACAGGTAAGAGGATTATCAAGGTTGATGATGCAGCTATATTTCCGGCAAATTTATACATAGCTCCAAAAGATAAGCTGCAGCAGATATTGTATGAAATACAGGACGAAGCTGCACGGCAGACGGAATATTTTAAAAGCTCCGGCAAGTATATCGAAGCGCAAAGAATATCTGAAAGAGTGAACTATGACGTTGAAATGATTCGTGAACTGGGCTATTGTAATGGCGTTGAAAATTATTCAAGATTTTTTGACCGGAGAGAACCGGGCACACGGCCATTTTGCCTTTTAGATTATTTTCCTCCTGATTTTTTATGCATCATAGATGAAAGCCACCAGACCATTCCGCAAGTGAGTGGGATGTATGGAGGGGACAGGTCAAGAAAATTAATTTTAGTGGATTATGGTTTTCGTCTACCCTCTGCGTTAGATAACCGGCCACTGAATTTTAATGAGTTTGAAAACATGCTCAATCAAACTATTTATGTAAGCGCAACTCCAGGGGATTTTGAGCTTGAGAAGACAGGAGGCATAGTGGTAGAGCAGGTTGTAAGGCCGACGGGTTTGTTGGATCCGCCAATTGAGATACGCCCTTCAGTAAACCAGATTGACGACTTGCTTGATGAGATTGATAAACGAGTTATTAAAGGCGATCGTGTGCTTGTTACCACACTCACCAAGCGCATGGCAGAAGAAATGGATAAATATCTACACCGCATCAATATCAAGTCGAAATATATACATAGTGAAGTGCATACATTGGACAGGGTTGAAATTCTTCGGCAGCTTCGCCTTGGCGAAATAGATGTATTGGTAGGAGTAAATCTTTTACGTGAAGGCCTTGACCTTCCTGAGGTTTCCCTGGTTGCAATTTTAGATGCAGATAAAGAAGGTTTTTTGCGTAACGAAAGATCACTTACCCAAACCGCAGGCAGGGCGGCACGTAATGTTGAGGGGCTGGTAATTTTTTATGCTGATACCATGACAGAAAGCATGCAGAAAGCTATTGATGAAACGACACGACGCAGGGAAAAGCAAATCGCCTACAATATTGAGCACGACATCACACCAACAACAATTAAAAAGTCCATAGGTGAAATTATGGGGCAAACTTCTGTTTTGGATATTAAGGGAACAACTGCTTCTCCTTATGCTGCCGATGATCTTATAACAATTGCTGCAGAAGAACAGGGAGAATATCTGGTTTCTAAAAAAACCATCCCTCAAATGGAAAAACTGATAAGCAATATTAAGCGGAATATGGAAAAAGCCGCACGTGACCTTGATTTCATGGAAGCGGCAAAGTTGCGTGATGAGATGTTCAGGTTGCAGAAGGAATTGGGGGAGATGAAAAAATGATAGGAATTTCTCCTGCTTAGTTATGAAAATAATAATTATGCTTACAATCCAATTTTTAGTGTAACAGACGGTTGAATTTTATAAACAAAATTATTTTGCTGCATTAATAAATTATTTTTTGTTTCAAAACTTACGCTCGCTGCTCTCCTTTTATTTTTTGCTGAGCTAATAAAAAAAGGAATGCTACCTAGTGCAACGCCGGTGCCGCCAAGTATTAAAATTTGAGGTCCCGTGTCTTCGATGACATTGAACGAACCTTCGGTTAATTTTTTATTTTCAATTAAAAACCCTGTTATAGCCATCGCAGTTCCTCCGCCAAGCATAATCCAAGCTATTGTTTTTTGGGTTTTACTTTTCTGCAGATAATAATTTTTAGAGAAAGTGGAATGAGGCGTCGTTTGACTAAACGAGGTTACAATAAAAAGTAGGGTGGTTGCTAATAAAATAATTTTTTTCATGATAGTATTTCTTGGCGTGAATGATTAAGCATATGAAGAAATAGTTATCCACTTCTTACAAGCGTTTCTGTTTTAACTGAACTGGAAGTTTTTATTTCTCTTTTGATAATTCCTAATCCTTTTGCCCAGTAATAAATACTTCTTAAATAATCAGCACTAGTGCTATCGATTCTATTGGAATAGGAATATAATTCCACATTTGTATAGATTTTCCCTTCAATATTTATTGAAGGAATTACAACAATGTTTTCCTGTATTGAAGAGAAGGGAGTAAGTGGGTAGAAGAATACATAATTTAAATTTGTATTATTGGCCCTGTCTTTTTCTAACAAACTTAAAGAAGCCGTATCAGAGTTTGCAATGATGAATCCATTATTATAGTTTGAGGCAACGCCATAAAACCAATCTTCTTGAGATGCTCCATTGTATTCAATTAGTAACAGAGTAAAATCCTGATAATTGAAGGCCGGGACATGTGATATGAATTGACCTGGATCATTTATCTCCGGCTGATACTTTTCTTCAATACTGCTTTGTGTTACTACAACTGAATCGAACGTCCCGCTTGCTGAATCCTTATAAATAAAATATTTATTGAGGGGTAATTGAACGTAGGATAAAGCATCAGCAGAAAATCGAATGTTGTAAATCTCCGGTTTTGACATTTTGTCTTTCTTACAGGAGCAAAACAAGCAGCATATTGAAATTGTTATAAGCAGTGTTTTCATAAAAGAATTTTAATTATGATTTAGTTAAGTTATTTAGGCGACTAAGGATACACATTTTGTTTTTTTAAATCTTGCTATTCCTAATTTTTTACTGTATTTGATGTTTTGGTCATCCGGCCTGATTAAAATTCTCTTATCATTATTTTAAACAATAATGGGTTACAAGAGCAAGGTATATAGACTATCATCCATTAATGCCTTTGAGAACTACTGCCGGCCTTTTGTTGCGTGGCTTTATAAGCCTGGTTTTTTTAGAACTAAATTTCATGACTTTTTTATTAATGCTTAAGTAAAAACGGTGCCTTTTCAATTGAAAATCTAACTGGGAAGATTTTAAAACTTCCCAGGTTAGATGATACTTAATTACACACCGGTAACGGTGAAGGATAAGCGCTGGTATAGGTATTATCTTTCCAGCAATTACCTATTCCGTTTCCATCCCACAAAAGATCTACACCTGGCAACGGTAATCCTGCCGGCGGAGCACTGCCATTATTTACTAATGTATTGTTGACAATTTTTGCGCCATCAGCATTAGGTTCTATATCTCCAAACGCTTCGGGGGGTAAGCCAGCTAATGCGCCGAGGATAACGGTACTAACTGTTGCGATCCCTACAAAATTATTATTACTGATCTTATTATTTTTTATAGCCGCATTATCAACTCCCACCAAAAGAATTCCTGAACCACTTGGTACAAAAGCTTCAAATCCACCCGCTGGATCTGCAAAATTTACATGATTGTTACTTTCAATTTTATTATCGGTTATTTCTACATTGGCAGAAGATTTAACAGTAAGCCCCGGCAGTAAAACACAAAGTATTCCCGATACATTATCGTACGAATGATTTTTTGTAGCGATCACATTCGTACAATTTTCTATTTCAATCCCATTTACATTGGCATATGCTTCGCTAAACTGTATGGCAACATTTGTTGACTGGCCTACATAAATACCGGTATCCTCGTGCCCGGTTGCCGAACAATATTCTATAAGGCCATGATCGCAGAACACGGGAAACAAACCATATTCTCCATTGTTGATTGTAGTTACATGCGACAATAAAAAATTATCAACGTGAGTAAGCAGTACTCCGTTCTCTTCGAAATTTTGAACCGTAACATTTTTCAAAACAAATCCATCTCCTTCATCCGTTACCTTAATCCCATCTTCTTCTTCGCCGGGGTTTTGAATAATTACTTTTTCAGATGCATTGCAGGTAAACCCGATGAGTTGAATGCCGGGTTTATCTACAACAATAGCTTCATTATAAGTGCCTGCCTCAATATAAATAATGTCGCCTGCCTTCGCCGCATCCACAGCAGTCTGGATAGAACCACCCCTGTGAACAATAGTGCCATGGGTTTTACCATTGCCTGCATCACTACATGGTGGCGGGAACTCTCTTTTGCAGCCTGTAAAAACTGAAGCGAGTATAAAAACAGTTAAAAGAACCCGGCATAACTTTTTCGGTAAAGATTTTGGCCGGCTAATTTGTAATAAACTTTTCATTGTAACCTCCTTTTTAAATTATTAATAAATATGGTAAAGATTTTTTGATTATGTAACGCTCAGCTAAGTGCATGGTAAGTGTTCTTATAAAAGATTTTTTTATTATTGCACATATAATTTTCCTAAAAGATTTTGTTTCATTGCCTGAAATTTTTCTTTATTTCTCCCAATTATGAATTTCTTTTTTACAAGGATTCCAACTAATGCTCCGATAAGGCTGCCTGTACCTGCCCCAACAATTCCTCCAACCACTGCTTTTTGACCGGCAGTCATTCTAAATGAATTAGAAACACTACTAAAGACATTACCGATAGCAGTACCCAAAGGGTCATTAGGATTATTATATGTTGGCGCAACCGGGTCATCTCCGGATACAAAGCCTGCAATAACTCCTACCGCTAGCCCAACTAATGCACCTTGCCAGGCGCCACGCCCTGCGGCGGCTTTTCTTTTAATCTCAATTTTTTCTAAATGATTATAGGAGTAAGAAGATAGATAATCATTTTGTTTGACTAAGCTAAAATGAAGGGGAGATGGAGAGAGATACAAATTTGAATCTGATAGGTTGGCAAGATAGCCGGTGCTTTTTTTTGAGTCAGAAGTTATAATTGATACTTTATAAATTCTTTTTTTTAACGAAATGCTACCATCGGAAGACACTTTTTGAGCTGTCACAGTTATATGCATCGTCATTCCAATCATGCACAACCCTAAAAATTTAATTGACTTTTTCATAATTGTATGTATAAGGGTTTATGTTTTCAAAATGGTACTTTTATAAGAAATAATATTCGCATTTTTTTTATAATCAATTGTAAAATACCAGCAGTTTATATCCTTTTCCTAATTGATATATGCTATCTCACTCGTGTAGTTTGTAAATAATACCATTCATGTTTCATAAAAACACTGGGTTGAGATTCTATACCAAAATCTTCAACAGGGAAGCTGGATGTTATTAATCCTTGCAATTAATAGGCTGACCAAAATTATTTTTTACTAAAACTTTATTTCTACAGAACATGAAATTATCGCTGCAGAAAACACCCAGTACTGTCATGCTGAAGAGGCTTCCACCAATATTTTTCTCACCAACGGAAAATAATTTCTCGTGTCCAAAACTTTGGGAGATATAAAAGAAATGTTACCACCTGAAATTTTCATACCCATCCATCATTCAACCGTTGTAAACATAAATGCGGTAACTCATTACATAAGGACTGACGGTGGATATGTAGTTATGAACACCAATGAAAAACTGATGGTTTCAAAAGCAAGGAAGGAAGTATTGTTGGAGAGGCTGGGATTAAAATAACACCAGTTGTTTCATATAAATTATAGTCTTCGAAAAACAAGTGTTTTGCCGGTAGTTATAATGGCAAGCTCACCCCCACTAAAAAAAGTATATTGCTTTGCGAGCACGATATTGACTACAAACTTATTTCCCCATGATGTTTCTTGAACTTTTGTCATGTTTAAACAAGTAATGGTTAGCGAGCGATTTACATCTGTTGAAAAGCTGCTTGGAGATATCTCGTTAGTTGGAGTAACACCATAAAGTGTACCACCGGTTGTGTTTGAAGAAGAAAAAGTGATGTCAACATCTTTAGCCAGCGAGGCAGGTTTTGATATTGAGTTACCGGAAGCCTCAATAACAGTTATCATTCTCCATTTTCCATCTAATGATGACGTGAATTCCTGGTTACCGCAATGCGTTTTTTTACATGACAACTG
The DNA here is from genome assembly GCA_038258875.1 of Chitinophagales bacterium. GTDB lineage: Bacteria > Bacteroidota > Bacteroidia > Chitinophagales > Chitinophagaceae > Ginsengibacter. The sequence goes on along the minus strand of JBBSPK010000128.1, from coordinate 1,390 downwards.
CATAAAGCCAACCAGGCCAATAATAAATAATACTCGTTTCATATAGCAAGTTTATTTACCAATGACAATTCATAAATCCGGAGCGTTGCATTGAAGAGTAGAAAAAAATATGCATTACTTGTCCGACTATATTATAACGAATATGGTCCCGGGGCCAACCCGGGAATAGCCGGTAATTATTCCCTTTTAAAAGTGCTGGTTTCACATAAAAATTTAAATACCCAGTATCCTTTTATCTTTAGCAAATTGTCAGACGTAAGCCATACAACAGAATCCCATTTTTTGCCATTTCTTGCATCGTAAATAACACCATCTACATATTTATCTTCATCGGAGTCGTAATGAAGGCCGTCTACCACATCCGTACCGATAAGGTTCCGGCCGCGTAAAGAATGGTCGGGATTTTTTTCATCTTTATAATCGCTCCTCCCATTTTCATCTGCTTTAAGCCATACAATTTTAGCCTTGAATTCTTCACTTTGTTTATACACTTCAATCTTACAGTTGCCGGCAGTAGTTATCCAGGTGCCCAGTATTGCTTCAGCGGTATTTTGAGCGTGCGAAACAAAAGCCATTAGCGGGGAAAATAGGAGTGCAAAAATTTTTATCATAGTGATGTGTATGTTTTTCTTAGGTACATCTAATATAACTCTATATATCCATTGAATAGTATTTTTTAAAATTTAATAACTTATTCATTATTTAACGATTTTATAATAAGCTATTCTCTTTCGTATGCCTCAAATTTGATTTTGGAGATATCCGGGAATAATGAAGATTCCTGCCTTAATCATCGGGTGAAAAACTGTTTTGGGGAAAAATATAGGGAACCGTTGAATTAATTCGACATTCAGCATCACATAATCGAAATGGTTTACAGGTTCATAAAATAGAATGCTTTGAAAAGCACCTTTGAAAGCATCAATATGAAATCACTACAGAATTATAAGCAGAGAACCACGAAGGTTACAGAGAAATATAAAAAGTCATGATGGTTTTTAAGACCTTTTTGGCTTAGATGCAAATGCAGGCTTTGCCTTCATCACTTTTTTATACACAGGGCAACTCTCAATATGTGCGCCGGCAAGATACCCTGTGCTCATTAGGAATTCGTTTACAATTTCACCACCGGTAAACCGGAAAGCATTTTTAAAAATCTTCACCCACTCATCTTTTGTTTTGGGATGACGATAGTCAATCCATTTTTTAAAAGAACCATATTCTTTTTGAATTTGTAGTAATGTTTTTGCGTTCTCTATCGCTGCATTTATTTTTAACCGGTTGCGAATTATTCCTGCATCATTCAATAAACGCTCAAAATCTTTTTCCTTGAAAGAAGCTACTTTTTTTATGTTGAAATTTTTATACGCCTTTTTAAAATTATGCTGCT
>JBBSPK010000127.1:0-9472 GCA_038258875.1 Chitinophagales bacterium | reverse complement strand
GTAAGTTCGCTTTGTATTTCCTGATCTTTATTAAATGCATAAAAACCATCTCTTAAATAATTATTTTTTACACTACTTGCAGCAGCAATAGCGCCGTATCCGCAATGGTGATTTGTAAAAATTAAGCCCTGATTACTTACAATTTCGCCGGTACAGCCACCACCGAAAATAATTATTGCATCTTTTATTGACGGTTTATTAATACTATAGAGTTGTTCCTTGCTAAGTTTAAGCCCATGTTTTACCATATCATCATACACCTGCTGGCCAAGCAGCATCGGAAGCCACATTCCTTCATCGGCACTCGCTTTGAATAAAGTGAAGCATAAAATAATTATAACGGAAATCTTCTTCATATTTAAAATTTAGATAAAAAAATCAAACAAGGTATAAAAACTAAGACAAAAGATAGCAATCGCATAAAGCGGGTTGCACAGGACTTAACCATACGTAATCATTTACATTTATTTTATCAATAAAAATAAGTTTAATAATCGATTACCTGTTCTTCCATTACCTCAGGAATTTTCCTGAATTCATATTGCTGGTTTCTTAGTTGCGGTTCAAAGCCAGCCTCCTTAATAGCCTCCTGGATTCCTTTGCTGGTAAACCGGTGTGGTGCGCCCGCGGCGCTCACCACATTTTCTTCGATCATTATACTTCCGAAATCATTAGCTCCTGCATGGAGGCAAAGTTGTGCCACTTGTTTACCTACGGTAAGCCAGCTTGCCTGTATATTTTTTATATTTGGAAGCATGATGCGGCTCATCGCAATCATTCTAATATATTCTTCAGGCGTTGTAAGATTATGCACGCCCCTGATTTTTGCAAGTAATGTGTCAACATCCTGGAAGGTCCACGGGATGAACGCTATGAATCCTTTAGCTCCTTCGGGTCTTTTTGCCTGCACCTCTCTTATTTTTACCAGGTGCTCAAATCTTTCTTCAATTGTTTCAACATGGCCAAACATCATCGTAGCCGAGGTAGTGATATTAAGTTTATGCGCTTCAATCATTATGTCAAGCCATTCCTGTGTTCCGCATTTGCCTTTACTTATCAGGCGTCTAACCCTGTCTGTTAGTATCTCCGCACCGGGGCCCGGAAGTGAATCAAGACCGGCACCCTTTAGTGCTATCAAAACTTCCCGGTGAGTGGATTTGGAAAGCTTTGTTATATGCGCTACTTCAGGCGGTCCTAGCGCATGAAGTTTTAGATTTGGATATAGCTGCTTCAATTGCCGGAACAGGGTCACATAATAATCAAGCCCCAGCCCGGGGTGATGCCCACCCTGTAGTAATAATTGCTCGCCGCCATAGCGAAAAGTTTCATCAATTTTTCTTTTGTAAGTCTCCAGGTTGGTTATATACGCTTCTTCATGACCGGGTATGCGATAAAAATTACAAAACTTGCAATTGGCAATGCACACATTCGTTGTATTTACATTTCTGTCGATTATCCACGTTACTTTATTATGTGGAACTTGTTTCTTACGCAATTCATTTGCAACAAGAATCAGTTCTGCCAATGCAGCATTATTAAACAAAAAAGTGCCTTCTTCAACTGAGAGGTTTTCAAAGTCAAGTGCTTTTTGTAGAAGCGATGAACTGTTCATATTTTTTCTTTATTTACAAAACATATTTTGCCGTTTATAAAAACCTATACAAAAGTACAGGCATATATCTTAATTTCAGTTTTGCTATGATAAGAGGTTTTTTTTGTTTACTGCTTGTGTGTTTCACGTGTGCTTCTTACAGCCAGGAATTTTACGAAAAGCCCGCAAAGTTTATTACGAAATTTCCATTTAAGCAATTAAGCGGTGGTGTCGTTTTGGTTCAGGCCAAATTTGATACAGTTCCTGAGTCCCTGAATTTTATACTGGATACCGGTAGTGGAGCTATCTCGCTTGATTCTTCAACCGCAGATGAATTTAAGATTCCGCGTGTTTCATCAGGAAGAACAATAAATGGAATTGCAGGTCTCAGGGAAGTAGATTATGCAAGAAACAAAAGGCTTCATTTGCCTGGATTGAGAATTGACAGCCTCGACTTTTACATAAATGATTATGAAATATTAAGCAGTGTCTATGGTATTAAAATTGATGGAATTATCGGCTATAGTTTTTTTAGCAAGTACATTGTCAAAATAGATTTTGACAGCCTGGTGGTTGAAGTGTATGATCCGGGAGGAATTAAATATCCGAGAAATGGATACTTATTTCATCCTTTGTTTACGGCTTTGCCTATACAGCCTTTAACTATAAGAGATGAAAGAAGGGTTACAGCAAATTTTTACGTTGATACCGGAGCCGGCCTGTGTTTTCTAATGAGTAAACAATTTGAAGATGATAGCGCTGTTCTAAAAAAGCGCAGGAGACCTGTTTCGATACAAGTGCAGGGATTTGGGGGTAAAAAGCAAATGTTGCTTACCATTATGAAAGAAGTAAAAATAGGCCCGTATTCGTTTCGGAAAGTACCTGTAAATATCCTGGACGACGAGTATAATGCTACATCCTATCCTTTTATTGGCGGACTTATCGGGAATGATATTTTGCGCCGCTTTAATATGATAATAAATTATCCAAAAAGAGAAATTCACTTGTTACCGAATAGCCACTACCGTGATGAATTTGATTATTCTTATACAGGAATGAATATGTTTAACATTGACGGCCAAATTCTAGCCGATGACGTAATTAAAGGATCTCCGGCTTATGACGCCGGACTGAAAAAGGGAGACATCATTCTTGCAGTAAATTCCAACTTTAGCAACGATGTGGGTGTTTATAAAAATCTTATGGAAATAGTTGGCGAAAAAATAACCTTACTTGTTTCCCGGAATGACGTTCCTCTCATATTGACTTTCAGGGTCGGCCGTATATATTAGCAATATTTTCAAAATTCTTTTTAGGAAAATGAATTCCTTTGGGTCAAATTTGCAGGCATGATCAAATTTGAAAAATTTACTTTGAATAATGGACTCCGTGTAATTGTGCATGAAGATAAAAGCACCCCCATGGCTGTTCATAATGTTATGTATGATGTAGGTGCCCGCGATGAAGAGCCTAACCGTACCGGGTTTGCGCACCTCTTCGAGCATCTTATGTTTGGTGGAAGCATAAATATTCCTTCTTATGATGAGCCATTGCAAATGGCAGGAGGAGAAAACAATGCCTATACAACAAATGACCTCACCAATTATTATCTTCAGCTTCCTGCGGAAAATATAGAAACGGCGTTCTGGCTTGAAAGTGACAGAATGATTTCACTCGCCTTTGACGAAAATTCCCTTGACGTTCAAAAGAAGGTTGTAATAGAGGAGTTTAAAGAACACTATGTAAGTAAGCCTTATGGAGATATGTGGCATAAAATGCGCGAACTTGCCTATAAAGTCCATCCTTATCAATGGATGACAATTGGCAAAGATCTAAGCCATATTGAAAACGCCCGGCTTCAGGAGGTAAAAGATTTTTTTTATAAACACTATACACCGGCCAATGCCATACTAACGGTTGCGGGTAACGTTACTGTTGACCAGGTAAAAAAGCTTTCCGAAAAATGGTTTGGAGATATACCTGCGGGAAATAAATACGTAAGAAAAATCTCTGAAGAGCCCAAACAACAGTCTGCCAGGCTTCTTGAAGTAACTGCATCAGTTCCGCTTGATGCATTGTTTAAGTGCTGGCATATGTCTTCAAGACTCGATAAAAGGTACTACACAACGGATCTGATTACGGAAATTCTGGGCAATGGTGGTTCTTCAAGATTATTTCACGGCCTGGTTAAAGAACAGCAAATTTTCAGCAGCGTACATTGTTCGCATTTAGGCAGTATTGATGAAGGGCTTGTTTTTATCGAGGGCAAATTAATTAAGGGCGTTACAATGGAGCAGGCGGAAGAGGCAATAGGAATTGAACTTAATAAGATGAAAACCGGGTTGGTAACAGCTAAAGAACTGGAGAAGGTAAAAAATAAAACGGAAAGCCTCATGGCTTTTGAAGACATAAGCCTCTCGAACCGGGCGAGTAGCCTGGCCAATTATGAATTGCTGGGAGATGCCGATCTTATGAATAAGGAATTAGCCTACTATAGGGAAGTAACGGCTGAAAACATTTTAGAGGAATGCGGTAGTATTTTTGCAGAAACCAATTGCAGCACCTTGCATTATCTAAGCGATAATTAGTCGCTTTTATTTTTAAATAAGCTTTCAAAAAAGGCTTTCAAACCAGGAAATGATCTTAACTACAAATAAAACATCAAAATTAAACCGGACAGTTTCACCTCCTATAAAGGATGCGATAGAATTTAATATAACGCTTAAGCCCTATACGAAATTTTTGCTTTCAAATGGCGCCCCGGTATATTACATTAACGATGGCGCTGAAGAGGTGGCTATGGTTGAACTGGTTTTTAATGCGGGCAATTCGTTGGAAAATAAAAATATGGTTGCTGCAACCACTAACCATCTTATCAAGAACGGAACAAGTAAAAAAACAGCGCTGGAAATAAATGAACATTTCGAGTACTATGGAGCCTATTTAAATCGTAGTTGTCAAAATGAAACGTCAACAATAACACTGCATTGCCTTTCAAAACAATTACGGGTGACCCTCCCGGTTATAAGAGAGTTAATTACTGATTCTGTTTTTCCCGATCATGAACTGGAGATTTTTAAACAGAACAGTATTCAACGGCTCGCTGTAAACATGAAAAAATGTGATTTTGTAGCCAACAGGCTCATGAATCAATATTTATTTGGAAAGGAACATCCTTATGGCAGGGTAAGTAACGTTGGGGATATCGAGGCAATTACAAAAGAAGATCTTACAATTTTTTTCAGGCATTTTTATACCAATGCAAAGTGTACGTTTTTTGCAGCAGGAAAGCTTCCCGCAGATTTTGAAAGTCTTTTGAATGAAAATTTTGGAGATCTTTCTTTAAACGAAAATTTACCGGGCGTTCTTCATAAGACCGAACCTGCAACTGGTAAAAAAACAAGAGTTATAAACGATCCTGAAGGAGTGCAGGGTGCTGTACGAATTGCCCGTCCGTTTCCAAACAGGCACCACCCGGATTTTAAAAAAGCTACCGTGCTTAATATTTTATTTGGCGGTTATTTTAGCTCACGGCTTATGGGCAATATAAGGGAGGAAAAGGGATATACGTATGGAATACATAGCTTCCTTGAAAATCATATTAAAGAAAGTGCATGGGTTATAACTACAGAGGCAGGTAAAGATGTTTGCGAAGCAACTATTGAGGAAGTTTATAAAGAAATGAATATACTCAGGGAAGAACTTGTTGATGACGAGGAGTTGTTACTTGTGAAAAATTATATGATGGGTATTAATCTTGGCGATGTTGATGGCCCCTTCCATGTAATATCAAGATGGAAGAATATAATACTGAATAATCTTGATGAAAATTATTTTTATGATTACATTGACACGATTAAAAATATTACTGCTGAAGAATTAAAAGGCCTTGCGCAAAAATATTTATTACCCGAAGAATTTTTTGAGTTGGTTGTAATTTGATTAGCTTTCATGAAAAATAAAATATGAAATTTATTATCCGGTTGCTGATAACCGCTGCGGTAGCGTACGGATTATCACTAATTTTATCTCCCCATGTTCAAATAGACTCCTACGCAACTGCATTAATATTCTCTCTGGTACTGGCGTTCCTAAATGCAATCGTTAAGCCAATTCTTGTAATACTCACCTTACCAATTACTATTCTTACCCTGGGTATTTTTCTGTTAGTAATAAATGTTCTGATGATTCTCCTGGCAGATAAAATAGTATCCGGCATTCACATCCAGGGATTTTTATGGGCATTCATCTTCGGATTATTACTGTCTGTCTTATCATCAGCCTTTGGTAATATTGAAAAGAAACTTGAATAAGCACGCTTACATTTAATTCAAAATTGTTTTTTCTTCTTTTTTAGTTTGGTCTGAATACTTGAAATTTGCACCATGCAATTTTACAGAAACGACCTTCCGGAAGAAACATTAATCGATCTCTATAGAAAACTTCTTTTGCCAAGATTGATTGAAGAGAAGATGTTACTGTTGTTACGGCAGGGTAAAATTTCCAAATGGTTTAGCGGCATAGGACAGGAAGCCATTTCCGTTGGCGCTACTTATGCCCTGCAACCCAATGAATGGATAATGCCCTTACACAGAAACCTCGGTGTTTTTACCGGGCGTAACATGCCCTTACATAAATTATTTCAGCAATGGCAGGGGGCTGAAGATGGCTACAGCAAAGGGCGGGAACGTAGCTTCCATTTTGGGAGCAAAGAGCATTTCATTTGTGGAATGATATCCCACCTGGGTCCACAACTTGCCATTGCAGATGGCGTCGCACTTTCTTATAAATTAAAAAAAGAAAAAAAAGTTTCTCTTGCTTTTACCGGTGAAGGTGGAACAAGTGAAGGTGATTTTCACGAAGCATTGAATGTTGCGGCCGTTTGGGATTTACCGGTAATATTTATTATTGAAAACAATGGTTACGGATTAAGTACACCGGTAGCTGAACAATATCGTTGTAAAGATTTAGTGGATAAGGCCACCGGATATGGAATGGAAGGAATACAAATTGATGGCAATAATATTTTGTCAGTTTATGAAACTGTAAAAGGTGTTCGGGATCATTGTATAAAAAATCAAAAGCCTTATTTGATAGAGTGCATGACTTTTAGAATGCGGGGGCATGAAGAAGCGAGCGGTATAAAATATGTTCCAAAAGACATGTTTGCGCAATGGATTGAAAAAGATCCTATTAAAAATTATGAACGCTTCCTCATTGAAGAAAAATTTTTAGACAACCCCACTGTTGCGGCTATACGAAATGAATTGAAAGAGCATATCGAATCAGAATTAAAACATTTCCAATTAAATGGCGGAGCAACTGCAAAGTTATCTGCAAAAGGAAATAAAGTTTCTTCCCGGGAATTGGAAGATGTTTATGCAAAAAAGGAAACTGCTACTGACGGTAGGTCGGAAAAGAAAAGCCAATTTTCCACCACTGTAAGGGGGCAGGAGCTTCGCTTTATTGATGCAATAAAAGAAGGGCTATATCAATCAATGCTGCAGCATGACAATCTTGTTTTAATGGGACAGGATATAGCTGAATATGGGGGTGCGTTTAAAATAACCGAAGGTTTCGTGCATGAATTTGGAAAAGCCAGGGTACGAAATACACCATTGTGTGAAAGCGCTATTGTGGGTGCATGCCTCGGCCTTTCTTTAGAAGGTTTTAAAACAGTTATGGAAATGCAGTTTGCCGATTTTGTAACAGTGGGTTTTAATCAAATCATAAATAATCTCGCTAAAATACATTATCGCTGGGGCCAAAATGCGAATGTTGTAATCCGGATGCCAACCGGTGCAGGAGTTGGAGCAGGCCCGTTTCACAGTCAAAGTAATGAGGCATGGTTTGTTCATACGCCTGGTTTAAAAGTTGTTTATCCTTCCACACCGCAAGATGCCAAAGGGCTAATGATAGCCGCCATTAATGACCCCAACCCCGTAATGTATTTCGAGCATAAAACGCTGTACAGGAGCATAACCGATAAAGTGCCGGGGGAGTATTACGAAGTTGAAATAGGAAAAGCAAGGCAGGTGCGTTCAGGTGATGACGTTAGTATCATTACCTATGGGATGGGTGTTATATGGGCAACGGAATATGCCGATGCTCATCCGGAAATCTCGTTTGAAATTCTTGACCTGAGAACACTATTGCCGCTGGATTATAAAGCAATAAGAAGTTCTGTAAATAGTACGGGTAAAGTTTTGGTTTTGCATGAGGATACTATAACGGGTGGCATAGGGGGTGAAGTTGCAGCCTGGATTGGACAAAATTGTTTCGAATTTTTAGATGCTCCTGTCATGCGGTGTGCATCACTTGATACACCCGTTCCGTTTAATATTGAACTGGAAAAAAACTTTTTGGCAAAATCCAGGCTCGATGAAATGATACAGAAACTGATTAATTATTGATTAAAGCCATTCACATAAATACCCGCCTTTCTATTGCAGTTCTCTCCTATTTTAGCCTTATATTTTAGAAAGTGCAGCACATCGAATTTTTCCATATTGATCATTTTGAAAATAATTATTACCGCGTAAAGCCCCATGTAGATATTGCGGACTTTATAGATTTTTTTTGGGAAACCAAATTTGATGTACTTCTTCAACAAAATCCGCAGGGCTTTTCAGACGCACTATTTCCGAACGTTGGTTATACATACCTGATTAACCTGGGAACACCTTTTATAATGATGGTGGATGAGGAAAGTTTTCCAATGAAAGGAGATGGATTTTTACCAAGACATAAATCCATTGAATGTTTTCACCAGCCCGGAAATTGTTTATTTGGAATAAAATTTAAAGTGTCGCCGGTAATCTTTGAAAAGAAAATTAATTTTTCAGAATATCGGGAGTATATTTTTCCCTTAAGTTATTTGCTCGAACAGGACATTATCAACCAAATAAAAGGAGCAACAGATTTTGATGCAAGGGTTCAGCTTGTTACCGGCTATTTCAAAAATATTGTTCAAAAATATTCAGAGTCTTTACAACCTATACAAATTGTAACAGAAATACTGGAACATTGTAATACGACAAATACATTTACAGTTCCCATTAAACAACTGGCCAGGCAATATAATATTTCTACACGTACGCTACAGCGTTATTTTGAAATTACGACCAGTGTGAGCAGCAAAACCGCTTTACAAATTTTGCGGATAAGGAAAGCAACTCAGCATCTTGCCACCTCGCCTTCTGATTTTCATTTTTCCTTATATGGCTATTATGACCGCAGTCATTTTTATAAACATCTGAAAAAATTTTTGCAAAAAGGAACGCTTAAGAACCTGAAACCGCATTTGATATTGTTGGCAGGCCTACATTAAAAATTTCATAGTTTGCCACGGGTTAATTACCTGCCCTTTGTCTTTCTTCTTCTGAGCCGGTCGTTCTTCTTCTTGCACCTTGCACCGTATTCTTGCCAAACCTGTAATTAAACGTAAGCGAGGCTACCCGCGTTTCACGGGTTGCGTGCCATCGCTCAATGTATTTTCCCGGGTAGTTTATCACAGCTCTTGGTAAGTTGGTCCAAAAAATGTCTGTAATATTAAAACGTAAAGTCCCTTTACTTTTTAGAATTGTTTTTTGCGCACCTGTTGACAGCGCCCATTGGGGTTTCGCAACCATATAACCATCCCGCCCACCCGAATTAAAACTTGCATTTAATTCGGGAGTCCATCCCTTTTTAAATGAAAAAGAATTATTTGTTTTAATATCGGTGGCGACAGAGCCATTGTTTAAAATGCTTCCTCCGAGGTTTCCTTCAAAATGGTTGTAATATAGATCTGCATTGTTGGTCATGCTCCACCACGGCGAGACGGTAACAGGTACAGATATTGACAAACCATAATAATCATAAGTCTTTAGATTTACGGGT
>JBBSPK010000126.1:0-9478 GCA_038258875.1 Chitinophagales bacterium | reverse complement strand
TGATCAAATACTTTAATTTTGTTCATACGAAAAAACAATCAAGGGGAAGTAACAAAAGAATTTTCTATTTTCTTTCTGTTATTTCCTTTTGAATTTTTAAAATGTTTCTTCGCATTTATTTGTTGAACTTAGATTTTACTTTAAAATTGTTTAAACAATAATCAATTTGTAGTAGAGGTAACTATTACAGATGTGCCACCGGGAACATCTTGCTGCCATATGATTTTCCAGCCGGCGTGTTGCGCCCTGTTTTTCATATTTATGAAACCATTACCACCTTCAGAATTTCCTGGTTTCATTTGTATTCCCCTGCCATTGTCTTCAATTATAATTTCCCATTGCTCATTTTTTGCTGTTATTGAGATATTGACGTGGCTGCCTTCGCTGTGTCGCAAAGCATTTATAATCGCTTCCTGTATGATTTGAAACAGATCAAAGGCATGGGAAGGTGATAATAAATGGTCAGTTTCAATATTTTCGCAAACATCAAAAATTACCTCAGGATAATTATTCTGCATTCGTTGTATTACAATCTTTATCCTGTCGCTTATGGCAGTTAGGGATAATGCATTTTTTTTCAAAGCCCAGATGGTGTCACTTAACTGCGAAACTATCAATTGTGAATTATTTCGTAGTTGCTGTAGAGCAAACTGGCTATGATTATTTGCTTGTGAAATATTGAGGTGATCAATATTTGAAGCAATAGAAGCTGCATAAGCGCCGAGATTGTCGTGGAGGTCTGCAGCAATTCTTTTTCTTTCCGCTTCTTCCGCCTCCAAAACTGCTTTGGTTGAAAGAAGTTTCTCCTCTTGTTGCATTTGATACAATTTTATTTTTTGCTTTCTCCTGTATTCCCGAAATAAAAGACCTCCCACGATAACCACAAACAACACTAATATTAGTAAGCCGTAAAAAATATATTGTTGCCTCGTTATATCAAGCTGTTGAAGTATTATAAGGTTTTCTTTTTTTTGAACATTATATTTAGCCTGCATTTCTGCAAGGGCTGTTGCCGAATTCTTTTGATAAACTGAATCTTTTAGATCAATAATATCCTGTAAAACCGCCGCATACTTTTCGATATTTCCGATTGCTTTATAATTTTCCGCTAATGTTGCGTATAAAAAAAACAACTTGGTATCAATTTTATATTCTCTTGCAATTGCAATTCCCTCTTCACATAATGCAATCCCTTTTTCAGGGTCACCATTGTGCGCATAAAAAAGCGCCAGTTGCGCCATATCCGATGCAATGTAAAATGGATCACCGATTAATTTGCGGATAGCAATCACTTCTTTCAAGGGCTCCTCAGCAAGTTTACTTTTACCTGCATTTATATACAATTGTGCTTCTATAGCAAGAGAATTGGATAATGCAAAAAGATTTTCATACTTACGTGAATAAGCGATGGCTTTATTGATAAAGTACATTGCAGAATCTTTTTTCCCGATACCATTATAGTTAAGGGCGAGATTTGCAAGAAGAATGGAATATTTTTCGAGCAATAAAGTATTTGACGAAGTACGGTAGGCTCGCAAATGCCATTTAAGCGCTTCATTTAATTGTCCCATTTCCAGGTATGCCCAGCCCACAAGTGTTTTACCTTTTATTTGTAACAATGTGTCACTAATTTTTTCAGCTTCAACTATAACCCGGTAACCCATATCGATAGCTTCTTTATACTCATTTTTGCGCATGTAGCACCTTCCCTTTTGATTAAGAAGGTTGGCCTCAAGCATAGGATCATTTATTTTTTCCTTCAGGCTCTGCAAGCATCGATTGGCGACGTTAAGTGATGAATCAATAAGTCCTTTATTTGTAAGTGCAAAAGATTTGTAATACAATGCTTTTATTTCATTGTGTAAATCATTTTGTTCCTGCGCTATACCTTCTGCCACTATGCTGTAATGCATTAGTGTATCAGGATGCAGTGTGTAGCCCTGCTCACACAAAGTAAAAATTGCATTCAGCTTTGCATCAGGAGAGTTTGCCTGGCGAATATTTTGTTTAAGCCTGTTAATGATTAGCGTTTGGCCCTGTAGGTTATAGGAAAATGAAATAAACAAAAGACCAATTGTAAAAGGCAGTAAGCGCTTCATGGTTTAAATATTCAACGCCAAAAATAGTTTTTAGCGATTTATAATACTAAATAACATTTCTATTTTGAATATAAGCCACACGATACTACAAATTGAGTATTGATGTGATGGTGAATGGATTGAATCTTTACCTATGAAAATCTTCCGCAGGGAACCTACCTGTTTTATGTTTTATATAACAATAAAACGGCCTCTCAAAAATTTGTAAGACAGTAAGAAAAATTTTGAAGACAGTAAGCTAGGGTTTATTTATGTGGTGTCTCCCGGGCTATAAGGCCAGGGATTTTTTTTTATTTTCATCAATATCCCGATAAATAGTGGGATGAATACATAGACGCCGACGTTGCGAAATTTTGCAATCTACTCTGCTAATTTTTTAGCGAACTTACCAATCGTTAAGCCCTGCACTATTATTGAAAATAAAACAATGATATAGGTAATGGCAACGAATATCACCTTAAAATCTGATGAGGGAAGTGACAATGCCAATGCAACCGAAATGCCTCCACGCAGGCCTCCCCATGTTAAGATTGGAATTACATTTTTTTCAAATGTTTTTTTATATTTTAAAATGGTAATAGGTATAGCAACAGAAATAAATCTGGCAAGTAGTACAATTATAATTGTAATACATCCCAACCAAAGTAAAGTAAAATTGAAGGGGATAATGAGCATTTCAAAACCTATGAGCATAAATAATATAGCATTGAGTACTTCGTCCATCATTTCCCAAAATCTGTCTATATACTCCCTGGTGGTATCACTCATTCCCTGTTCCCTGCTTTTATTGCCGGTGATAATACCGGCAACCACCATAGCCAAGGCCCCGCTTATGTGCAATTGATTTGCCAGCATGTATCCACCCATTACGATTGATAAAGTAATTAACACTTCCACAATATAATTATCGATTGATCGAAGAAACCAGAAGCCCATGTAACCTAATATGACCCCAAACAAAATACCTCCGCCTGCTTCCCTTATAAAAAGCCAGGATACTTCTGTGAATGATACCTTCTCTATTCCTGCAGAAATAACCTCGGAGATTGTAATAAAAATAACTATAGCAACTCCATCATTAAATAGGCTTTCGCCACTTATTTTTATTTCTAATGATGATGGAATTTTTGATTGCTTTAATATTCCAAGCACGGCTATAGGATCAGTAGGCGATATGAGTGCTCCAAACAGCAAACAATAAATGAAGTATATATGTATCCCAAACCATCCCGCAACAAAGTATAGTAAGAAGGCGACAATGAATGTCGAGATCATAACGCCAATTGTTGCAAATACAAGAATAGAAACTCCTTCTGTTTTTAGTTTGCTGCTATCGATGTGTATAGCTCCAGCAAATAATAAAAAACTTAACATCACTTTCATTAATGCTGTCTGGAAATCAATAGTGCTCATTGCTTCGGTTGTTTTCCTAAAAAATTCAGGATTAAAAAAGCCGATGCCTATTACAACTAATGAAGCAATAAGTGAGATAATCATTATGCCGATAGTAGCCGGCAGCTTTATGTATTTACTGTTGATATATCCGAATACAGCAGTGAGAACAATTATAATGGTAATGAGATTGTAAACTTGCACTATAATTTTATTTTATAAGAACGCAATATAAGTTGATTAACATAAAAGGTTGTCAAAATATCATTACAAAAAGAGGTGTCTAATGTTGAAGTATAAAGATATAATGCTGTGATAACAGGTGAAGGACAAAATTTTTTATCACTGATACCCCGCACAAAGATCTGGTCGTAAAATGTGCATTGAGTAAAAATATTAAGTTGACGCGAGTTCATGAATATAAATGTTTTTAAGTATATTAATTATTATGTGGAACGGTATAAGATTATGGATTGGAAAAAGGTATCAAAAAATCATTAACAGCATCGCATTTTATCCTGCTCTTATTGCGTTTTTGTTTCTCATACTTTCTTTCCTGCTCATATCATTTGATTTTTCTGATTATGGAAAACAATTAAAGTCAAACCTCCATTGGCTTAGTTTAAAAGACGCTTCCACGGCACGCAGTATTATTTCATCAATTGTTAGCGGCATCATTTCATTGACCGTCTTCAGCTTTTCGATGGTTATGATTATACTTAACCAGACAGCCTCTCAAATGAGTAACCGTATTTTGGATAATTTAATAGGCAATCGTTTTCAGCAAATTGTTTTAGGCATTTATATAGGTACCATAGTTTTTGCTCTTTTTTTATTAAGCACCATAAGAGATATCGATTCCGGAATTTATATTCCTGCGATAAGTACTTACGTGTTAATAGTTCTTACGGTGGTTGACATTTTTCTTTTCATTTATTTTCTTCATTTTATTACCCAGTCAGTAAAGTATAATGTAATTATTGAAAGAATTTATAAAGAGACATTATCAAAAATGAAAGAATATTGTTATTTACAGGAAGAGCCCGCCGGTTATTCTACCCTGGACAAGGGCTTCATTTTACATGCAAAATCCACGGGTATCTATCAAGGCTTTAATAAACATAACCTGTTGCGTTTATGTAATGAAAATGACTGTACGATACAGTTATTAAAAAGCCCCGGAACTTTCGTATATAATAAAACTCCTTTATTAAAAGTTTCAAAAGCACTGCCCCGGGATGTTACAGACCAAATGGTAAATACCTTGTACTTACACGACGATGAATCCGTGGAGAATAATTTCTTTTATGGTTTCAGGCAATTGATGGAAGTCGCTGTAAAAGCTTTGAGCCCCGGTATTAATGATCCCGGAACCGCGGTACAATCCCTGAGGGCATTATCGAAACTATTTATTTACAGGATCCATCATTTTCCATCTAATACAATCACGGATAAGAATGGCAACGAAAGAATTATTATTAAAGAACTGACGATAGAAGAGATGTTTGCTATTGGTATTTTACCTGTTTGGGATTATGGGAAAGATGACAGGATGATTCAAATCGAAATGCTGCATATGCTTACCCATATGCGTTCCATTACAGATATTCCTTTGGCGAATAAACTATTTGAGGAAGTAAGCGTACTGTGTAAAAAAGATTCTTACTGATTTAAGTATCGTTCCCTCACGCTAAATTTTAGTACGTCCATATACATTATAGCAAAAATTAGTCAATGCTATATAGCAGACCTTATTCTTCATTTTCCAATAGGTTCTCTGTATCATAATCGAGCTTATCAATATCGATTGAATCTTTTCCTGCAATACCTTCAATTGAACCTATAATGTGATCGGAGTTCAGGAGTGCCCTGTCTAGTTGCTTTTCCCTGTTTTTCCATAACTTTTCCATTACTTCTCTTTCTCTTTGAATAGAAGTTTGCATATTCCTGAATACTGCCCTGATATTTCTCCATTGTGCTGAGAACTCGTTGCTGGTCATATACTCATAGAGCATCTGAACTTTATCGCCTTTGCTTTCATGTTTTTTTGAAACATTATAAACGTGAATAATTCCTTCCCTTAATGAGGCAGTTAGTAATTTAATATCACTAAAGCCACATATCCAAACGCCATCATTATATTCAAAACGATCAATCATACTATCAGGAAGGGTTTGCGAAACGAGTACAGCAGCATCCACGCCTGCATTTACTGAATCCTGTTTTAATTTGTCGATCCATTCTTTACCCCAACCTGCAGTTCGTTTACTTTCAAACAGGATTTTGCCACAATCGTTTCCAAATTTATTTTTAATACATAAAATGCAATCCGCTCCTTTCTTACCCTTGACAACTTCGCAGATAACATCATAGGGAAATGCATCCTGTAGAATTTCTTCGATTAAATGTTCCTGTGCTTCACCCTGTGTTTGCATTGAACCTTGGTTAGCTTTCTTACTCATTTGTTCAATAAGTCTTTTTTGCTGCGTCATTTGAATTTCAAATTCTTTTCTCTCCAGCTCAAATTTTTCATTTGCCCGAAGCAGTGCTTTTTCTTCTACAGCCTTACGGCTTTCAAGTACACGCTTTTCTATTTCATATTCCATTGATTTTTGTTTCTCTTCCAAAGCGCTTTTCTCTCTTAATAATTCCAATTCTTTTTTTTGAAATAACTGCAATTGCTGTGTTTTTTGCACAGTTTCTTCTTCAAGAGTTGTGAGCCTTATCTTCATTTCATCACTCACCTTTTTTTGTGCAGCTGCAATTATGTAAGATTTCTGTTTCTCAAATTCTTCCTCTTTTTTCCTAAGTTCTTCCTGTTTTTGCTGCTTATAAGTTGCCATTTGAAGTCTCAGCTCTTTTTTATATTCTTCTACCTCTGCTTCACCTAATGCGAATGAATGACCGCACCTTGGGCAATTAATAGTATTGGCCATATAATAATTTTATAACTTTTAATGTAGTACAATTTATGAAATAAAAAGTCCCTCACCGGTCTGATGAGGGAAGTTGTGCGGAAGAGGAGAT
The DNA here is from genome assembly GCA_038258875.1 of Chitinophagales bacterium. GTDB lineage: Bacteria > Bacteroidota > Bacteroidia > Chitinophagales > Chitinophagaceae > Ginsengibacter. The sequence continues at coordinate 2,960 of JBBSPK010000126.1, read as the reverse complement.
TCGAACTCCCACACCCTTTCGGGCGCTACCACCTCAAAGTAGTGCGTCTACCAATTTCGCCACCTCCGCAGAAAACCTATCAGAAACCTATAAGGTTTTAAAAACCCTATAGGTTTGAAATAGGTATAGGTTTGAAATGATTTGAACCTGCAAATTTAAGAAAACACATCCATTAAAAATTAAGCCTTCAGTATAATTCTGAAAGTAGTTCCTTTACCGGGTTCTGAAGATTTTACATACAATTGTCCTTTGTGATATTGCTCTACAATTCTTTTCGATAAAGAAAGGCCAAGGCCCCATCCGCGTTTTTTTGTTGTAAAGCCCGGCTTAAAAACTTTTGCAATATTTTGTTTGCTGATGCCTTTGCCATTATCTTTTATATCAATGATTACCTGGGCCGTCCGCTGCCTTATTTTTATCTGGATTAACCCTTTTCCCTCCATTGCATCTAGTGCATTTTTTAAAAGGTTTTCTATTACCCAATCAAATAACGGCCCTGAAATACTTGTAATCACTGGTTCTGGCGGTGTGGAAATTTCAAAAGTTACTTTATCGGGTGCCCTTCTTTTTATGTAGGCTACCATTTTTTCTACCTGATCCGTAATGTTTGATTCTTCTAATTTAGGTGTGCTGCCTATTTTTCCAAAGCGGTCGCTTATTAATTTGAGCCGGTTCACATCCTTTTCCATTTCTGCTGAAATAGATGTTGCATTTTCATGTTCTTTGAGCATTTCTACCCAACCCTCCAATGATGAAATGGGCGTACCTAACTGGTGCGCCGTTTCCTTCGCCATGCCTGCCCACACCTGGTTTTGAGTAGACTTATTTCTTGTGGTAATGGCGTATAAAGTAATAATAATAAAAAGGGCAACAATGAGTAATTGCACAATAGGGTAATATCTCACCTCTTTCAGCAGATCTGAATCGCCATAATAATATTTATTAATTATTAATGGTTCTTTGCTAATCTCAACTGTAATTGGCTCATGTTGTTTTTTAAATTCTTTAAGTTTCCCGCGTAAATAATTACTGTCTTTTTTTATCAATGCAGAATCAAGATTAAGACTTACTCCCGATGGTTTATCATTTTCATCTGTTTCTATTATAGGTATATCTTTGTTCTCAGTTGTAATGGTATTGGTAAGGTCAAGCGCAGATGTCTCGGTTGTTTCAGCACGTGTTTTTAATGATTGCACCCATACATTTACTTTTTGCCGTTCTTCAACTGCGATCTTTTTTGCCAGGTAGTTGGAATAAAATATTGTGCCCGTGACAATTGCAACTGCAACCAGTGCAATCCATGTGCGTAAATTAAAAAGCTGCCTCAGCATTAAAAATGATTATGGTCAAATCTAAAATCTATTTCCGACAATTATAGGGACTGAAAATTAAAATCTTTTATGTTTGTAGTAAATCAATCAGCGTAACATTGATCTCTTTACCTTCAGTAGCTGTTGTCATTCTTAACTGGAATGGAAAAAACTTTCTTGAAAAATTTCTTCCTTCTGTAATTGCATCTCAATATGGAAATTTAAAAATCGTAGTTGCAGATAATGCATCAACAGACGATTCGATTTCTTTTTTGGAAAAGAATTATACTCAGGTAAACGTTTTGAGAAACAAGAAAAACGAAGGATTTTCAAAAGGATACAACACTGCATTGAAAAAAGTTTCAGCAGATTATTATGTTTTATTAAATAGTGACGTAGAAGTGAGTCCTGGTTGGATTACGCCGGTTGTGGCATTAATGGAGGCTGATAAAAAAATTGCAGCGTGCCAGCCTAAAATTTTATCATTTCAAAACAGGAAACAATTTGAATATGCCGGTGCCTGTGGCGGATGGATAGATTCATTCGGATATCCGTTTACCCGTGGCCGTATATTTGATTTTTGCGAAACTGATACAGGCCAATACGACAATTCCGCTCAAATTTTCTGGGCAACAGGCGCTGCATTATTTGTAAGGTCAGATGTCTTTCATGAAGTTGAAGGCTTTGATGAATCTTTTTTTGCACACCAGGAAGAAATAGATTTGTGCTGGAGAATGCAGAGAGCAGGATATACTATATATGTTGAGCCGAAATCAAAAGTATATCATGTAGGGGGAGGCACATTGCCCATGGGCGATCGTAGAAAAGTCTATCTTAACTTTAAAAATAATCTTGTAATGATGTCGAAAAACTTACCATTTTTCGAGTCATTATGGAAAATACCTGTTAGAATATTCCTGGATAGTATTGCTGCATACAGGGCATTGGTTGCCGGTAATTTCAGCACATACATTTCTATCGCATCTGCACACATGCATTATGTGGAATGGATTTTCACCGGTAAACGAGGAATAAAACTTCCCAAAATAAAAATGAAAAACATAAAGCCGGTTTATAAAGGAAGTATTGTGTGGCAATATTTTAGAAAAAAGAAAAAAACATTTTCTGAAATTATCCCCGGCAAAGAATGATTTTTTAAATTCAAACGGTTATTTTTGCCCTGCAAAATGTAATATATGGAACACGAAGAAGTACTTGATAATTCGGATAAAGATATAGCCCATAGCTGGGTAGCCTCTTCACGTTTTCTTTTTTATTGCCAGTTGATAATATTCGCTGCTCTTATTTTGGGCGGATGCTACACTATGTATAAACACAGGTACACCGGAAAACCAAAAGTAGAAGTTCCGGGAAATACATTGTACAACCCCCAGTACAAATAAATTTTGCATACAAAGCTGCAATGGCTATTTTTGCCATCCATTTTTAGTTCTTAACATTTTGCGGAAGTAACTCTCCCGATAGCTATCGGGATGGTAGAGCACGAGATTTTGTAAATGCGGAAGTAGCTCATTTGGTAGAGCACGACCTTGCCAAGGTCGGGGTGGCCGGTTCGAGCCCGGTCTTCCGCTCACAAGTTATTCCCGACTATGTCGGGTTTTTTTTTCTAAGATGTTTACCCGGGTGGTG
>JBBSPK010000125.1:0-9647 GCA_038258875.1 Chitinophagales bacterium | reverse complement strand
TTATTTATTGTAAGTATTTCCGGGTTTTTTATACAAATGAAAGGATTGAAATCAACCAATATAAATGCTTTTATACGTAGCGTATATGCGTCGTTACTTCTCAAAATGTTTATCCTCATGATCGTGGTATTTGCTTATGTTTTTCTAACGAAAGGAAAAATTAATAAGCCCTCATTGTTTACGTCAATGGGTTTATACATACTTTATACATCAATAGAAGTTTTACAGTTAATGAAAATTGCCCGCAGGAAACCGAATGCTTAAAAAAGAATCACCCCTACAGCAACTTAGTTCATACCTTCCCAACGGTTCATTTGAAGATGTAGCGTCCTACCTTACGGAATTTAAAGTTCACCTGACGGTTACCCGTGAACGAAGAACAATCCTGGGTGATTACCGCAACGGCCATTCAAATAAAAACCACCGGATAAGTGTAAATGGCAATCTTAATAAATATTCCTTTTTAATAACGTTGCTGCACGAACTTGGCCACCTGCTTGCTTTTGAAAAATACGGTAACAGGATACAGCCGCACGGGGAGCAATGGAAAAATGAGTTTGGTAAAATACTGGCAAGGTTTATAACTAAGAAAATTTTTCCTCCTGATATTGAACTGATGCTGTTGCAAAGCCTGAAAAATCCCGCAGCGAGTTCATGCGCTGAAGATAGTCTCTTACGGGTACTTAAAAAATATGATGCGCACAAGCCGGGCATTTATTTTGTTGAAGAACTTCCAGTCAATAGCCTTTTCAAATTAAAAAGTGGTAAAACGTTTTCAAAAGGAAACAAAGTGAGGAAGCGCTTCCTGTGTAAAGAAATTTCCACCGGAAAACTTTTTTTATTTAGCCCCGTCGCAGAAGTCGAACTGGTAAATACTGCCACTAATTAAGGAACAATCTATGCGAAGAGATATCTTTATTTTAGAGGCTGGCTCGTGTTTTATAAATCGCGAATCATAAACACATCGCACCCTGAGTGGCCGCTGTTGCCGAGTTGTTTTGGAATAATTGCAAAGCCATTTTTTTTATACATAGCAATTGCGTTCACGAGCTCCGGTAAAGATTCCAGGTACATTTTTTCAAATCCATTTTTCTTTGCATCATCAAAACATTTGTGCAATAATAATTTTCCAATTCCCTTGCCTCTTGCCTTTGGGGATAAATACATTTTCACCAGTTCACAAGTTTTCGGCGGCAACGCTTCTGTAGGGAAGAAGCCGGCGCCACCACATACTTCTCCATTTATCTCAAGAACAAAGTAATTGGATTTTTCGGCGCTGAACACATCGTGTAAATGGTCAGTTGTCTCATCAAAATAAACTGTCCCCGGCTTTACCGCGTTAAATTCGTCAAAACAACTGCGGATGATGAATGCCAGCTTTACATCATCATTCGCAGAAATTTTTCTTATGATTATTTCATCTTCCAAGCACGAAAATTAAAATACATTTAATAAATTATACTCAAGCCTGAGCATGAAATATCCATTGCTGAGTCTTTGAACATCCCCACCCAATTGGGTACGGTAGCTAATATCAAGCCGGGCAATACTATTAAAAATAAACTGTACGGCAGGAGCAATATCTGCGTACGATTTTTCTTTTCCCGGAAATGTGGTGCCCAATAATTCAACGTACAAATTTACGTTGGTTTGCTTATAGCTTATATACTCTTTCGGTAATAAAAGATAACCAAAAGATGCACTGTAATTTATGGCATGTGCAGGGCTGCCCGGGTTGCACTTTTTCATTTAAATTATTAAACCTGTTTCCATAGCCAAGAGAAGCAGACGCAGCGATTTTATTTACAAGCTTTGTTGCAACCACGCCAACGATTACTCCTGAATTATTTCCGTCGATATCAAATTCATCGTTCCTGTAGGAGATGGTATATAACTGTTGCGTATAGCCGCCGTTTCCATCGGGTACTAATTTTTTGCTTTCTACTTTAAGTTCCTGCGGGTTATCAACTAATGAAATTTTTGAAAAAGCTGCCAGCCTGAAATGCTCATGTACATCATCCTGCGAAAAAAACCGGTATTTTGCATACAGGCTTCCTCCTTCGATCCTAAACTTTTTTTGAAACATATTGGAACCATACCCGGCAAAATGAACCATCCACCTCCTGGTTGCTCCCAGCATTAATTCGGGTTCGATCCTGTAACTATTAAATGAATTATTGAAATTCATTTTATACAATTTCGTAAGCACACGAAAGCCTATGCTTCCCGTTGCCATATTACTTGCAGGTTCTGTATTAACATACAATTCCTGTGCATGTGTTACCGTACTAAACAAAATAACACACGCAGTCCATATAATCTTTTTCATTGATTATATCGTTACATGGTAAATCCTCGAACCTTTTGAAATACCCTTCCCAATGCAGGTGGCATCAGCAATTCCTGTTTTATAACATTCTTTTGTTGTCAGCGAGCTGTTCTTTTTATATTCCTTCGCAGACACGTATCCCTTATCCAAAAATTTAATGGTTTTATCTCCACTTAATTGCTGGTCAGATATGTGTAAGAACATCAGGTTTTTTCCAACAGCTTCTACCGGTGCATCATTTTTTATATTCAAATCATTGAAATGAATGGTCGCCCAAAAGCCTGCAACAAAAAATCCCGCATCTTCAACTTTATTCCTGAGCTTGTCAAAATCGATGTCGGCATTCGGTTTAAAAGTGATTTCAAATGTTGAATTTTTAATATTGGCATCCACGTTATCCACGAAATCTATAGATTGCAACGCCTTATAAATTGCATTGCTGCACATACTGCATGTGAGGCCGCTCGCCTGTATCGATACTTTTTTTACCTGCGCATTAATCGCTGTTGAAACAAAAATCAATGCGATAAAAAATATATTTTTCATCTCAGTTGTTTTTAGAGGTTACTGATTTTTTGCGATCATACTGGCAGCATTCGTCCAGCTTGTAATAAGAACTATCGCTTGCTTTTATGTCCTGCGTATCATAGCCTTTTTCTGCAATAGCGGTTTCAATTTTTACGGGATTAGTTACTGAAGGATCATAGCCTACGTTTAGCATTTTGGTTTTGGTGTTCCAGTCTGCATAAGCAGCACCCGCTGCCAAAGCGCTTTTTTCAATTTTCTTTTTACACTGCCCGCAGTTACCGTAAACTTTAATGGTTTGTTTTTTAACCGGGGCTTGCCCATACGAAAACTGCAGCGATAAAATGCTTATCAATAATAAAGCGCTTAATTTAATTACTTTCATTTTTTTAATATTTTAATTGTTAGGTCCGATAGCTATCGGGAGAAATTATAAAGATAGGAGCATCAGGAAAAAATTGCTGATGCGATAAGAAAGGAAGAAAATTCTAAATTGTAAAAGTGCAGTTTAATATACAAATAAAGGCCCCGGAAACCGGCGGGGGAGATGTATCAGTAAAGGTTAATTCACCAGGTTCTAAAGGAAGGTGCAACAACGTATAATGAGGGTAGGTTATAATTAACGAAAGTGGCGAAGCAATATTTACATTGGAATTTGAAAATTGCTGACTGTCGGTAATTTTTACAAATGTAAATTTCGTTTTGCAACATCCCTCTTTACTTTTCATTCCGCATTTGTTACACACTTCACTTGTGTGAGAGAAATCTGCAGAAGAAAATTTCCCCATACAAAAATGGGTATTGAACGCAAAGCCACAAGAGAGGCCAAGGTAGAATACGGCAAATATGGAGACAAAAACTTTTTTCATTGAAGGCAAAATTAGGCAAATATTCTTTTGAAAACGAATATGTGAAATGCTAAAGTCCGGGAAATAAAAATCGGTGCTCAATGCCAATTATACTTTGCTTGTAACTAATTCACAAAATTCCATATAACGCCAAGTCTGAAAATGAAACCTGGAATAGGATAATTGGGTATGGCAAAACTATTATTGGTAAATCCAAATCCATGCGACACGTCAACTGCATTTAAGTTCTCAACTTTTACAATCCCCGTAAATGATTTAATTCTGAAATCAAAAAATGCGCTTAATTGTGGAAGGTTGCTGATAGTGATTGTATCCTGCGGAAAAAATTGACCCATTACAGGGGAATAGTTGTAAGGTTTATAAGGAGTATTGTATTTTACATCAATACCGGTGCTTAAATCAAGATTCTTGAAAAAGTTACCTTCAAAGGTGAGCCGTTGCCGGGTAAAAAAGAGAGGAACTCTTATAGGGTTGTTGCCTGCGGTTTGCTGAACAATAAAATCACTATACAGCTTAAGATGGCCCACAATTTTATTTTTTGTAGACACCACAAACTGGGTAATATTTACAAGCCCGTTAAATTGATCGGTCTGATAATAATTTTTAAAGTAAGTGTAGTTAGCTATCGAAATATTTCGTGCCATTAGTGAAAACCTGGGATTATTTGCCGTGGCAGAAATAACTGTGATGTTTTCTTTTTTAGAAGTAAGGCCTTTGTCGAGATTGAACGAAGATGCTTCCTGGAAAATATATGACGGAGAGCGACTTATATTTTGAAACGAGATCTGCACACCGCCTAACTTTGTGTTCAGAAATCTTGTAAGATTAGCGTAAGCACTGTAGTCAGCAGCATTGAGCCCCGTTGCATAAAATTCACCTTTAAGAAGTGCATCCCATTTTTTATTCCTGGTCTTATTGCGATACTCGCCATGTAAAATTGTATTAAAGTAATTCTTTTTAATAAATGAATACTGCACCTGGTAATCGGGTAATATTATCAACTGTGGAAAAACTTTTGCCTGTACAAATTCACCTGTAATGTTTTCAAGCCTTATACCTGCTTCTATAAACTGGGCTGGGTTTTTTGTTTCGGGAAACTGGCGTATCGCGAAATCATTGCTAATGATTTTCCATTTATCCTGCAACCGGAAATTCAGAAAAGTATTCCTTATCGGTAGGGTCGTATCATACCAATTCTTGAATATTATTGAATCCAGTTCTGCATTACGTCTTCCCGAAGTGCTCTCATATCCTGAAACAACATCCTGGAACTTGTAGATGTAGGTGGTATAGTTTAATGTATGTTGGAAGCGGAATTTCGGGTAAAACAAGTATTCGTTGGTACTGTCGTTTATGATGATGGAGTCCTTGATTCCAAAATCATAACTCTGCCTGAAAAATACTGTAAAGTTGCTGTAACGATTGCCGGTATTGACTTTGGTAGAAAATGGGTTGAAACTTTGTACATCTCCGCCAAGATTAACGGGAATGGAGAAACGCTTTTTCCTGGTGGGATCAAGAAGAAATGAATCATTTTGAATGCCCCCGTTTTCAGAAGAATTTATTTTATTTCCCGAAAGCACAAGGTAGGCAGCATATCGTTTCTTTTTTCCCTGGTAATTACTAAAAAATCGGTAACTATTATGATTCGTATTTTGTGTTTGAAAAAATCCAGGTGACGCTATCAGGGTATAATCAATTCCCGCATTCCAGTTCGGCTTTATATTTTGTGTATGCAACACTTTCACTACCTGCTCTTTGCCCGATGCAAGCAGATAGCTAAGTTGCGTAAATGGTCTTGTTGTTTTGTAAAACCGTGTATTTTCAATAGTATACATATATACATCAAACGCATGAAAACCTGCATCCCACCCGGCTTTTAGCACGGGCGAAAATAAAATTGGAAATGCAGCGCTTCCATTATTACCCAGCGTAACATATTTTGCAGGAACAGTATAAAACCTATTGAAATCATTTAATGAAGAATCCAGTTTATTGCTATTTAAGGAATCGAGATAACGAAAAGAAATTGTGATAGAGTCTGCGAGATTATCACGATGCTCGAAACCAAGAGTATCACTTTTTTTCGATTGTGCGTTAGGGTTAGGTGTTCGTTGTGAATTTGTTGGAAATGTACTTCCGGGGCGTCTTATCTGGGCATTAACCCCGCCGAATACCAGCATAACGAATACAATGGCGAGTAAACGGATTAAGATTTGTTTAGTTTTTATGTGTCTTATGATAATCATGCCGGGGCTGGTATACCTATAACTGTGCGATTAATTCCTTAAATATCAACGTAAGTTTTGGCTCTGCATCTTTAGCCGCTGTTAGTACGTCCTCGTGTGTAATCTCATTCTCTTCTTCTCTTATTCCAACATCCGTAATTACGCTCATGGCAAAAACCGGCAACCCCAGGTGCACTGCTGCTATTACTTCCTGCACCGTACTCATGCCTACGGCGTCACCGCCAAGCAACCGTAGCATTTTATATTCTGATCTCGTTTCAAAAGAAGGTCCGGTTACGCCAACATACACACCTTCCTTCACTTCAATATTATTTTTTTCGGCAACCATTTTTGCTTTTTCAATAAGGTATTTTTTGTATGGCTCGCTCATATCAGGAAACCTGGTGCCAAATGTTTCCTCATTTTTGCCGAGTAACGGATTTAATGTAAGCATGCTTATGTGATCCCGTATGATCATAAGGTCTCCAACATGAAATGATGTATTAGTTCCGCCTGCAGCGTTGCTGATGAGTAGAGTTTCTATGCCGAGGAATTTTAAAACTCTTACGGGAAAAACCACTTCCTGCGTAGTATAGCCTTCATAGTAGTGAAAACGGCCAGCCATCGCCGCAACTATTTTTCCTGATAATTTTCCGAAAATAAGTTTGCCACTATGGCCATCAACCGTGCTTATGGGAAAATGTGGTATATCGGCGTAAGGTATTTCGAGAGCAACATTTATTTCATTGGTAAAACTTCCCAGGCCACTTCCCAGCACGATACCCACTGAAGGCTGATCATTATATTTTGACTTGATAAAATCAACCGCTTCATTAATTTCTTTCAGCATAGGCATTTAAATGATGCCAAAGGTAAGAGAATGCAGCAATCGTTGATTTGTTGAAATGTTAAGAGCTTGATAAGGTGATTGGTTAATAGGTGAACAAGCAAATATGTTGGTTGAGTAAATGATGGATTGGGAGGTCGATAGTTTTATTGGTTGAATATAATTGGTTTGAAGTATTTAATCACTTAGTCCGCATTGTACCATAAAATCATTTGCAAATACTTTTTGCGCCTCGTTACTCAACAATGATTTTCTGCATGCTTTCCATTTCACTAAATTTTCGCCATACATTTTTTGCAATAACTCAGGGTTGAGATCGTAATTGAATTTACCCCAATGCATGGTGAAGGGTATTGATAGCTCTTGCAGCCTGGCCCAAACTTTTTGGATAAATGTTCTTGATAATTTGGAGTCTAAACCATCCAATTCCATAATGCATGTTTTGTTGAAATGAGTAAATCCAAGTAATGCATCCGTGCCTTTTACATATCGAAGGGCAAGCGCTCCTGCAAAAGGAAAGTCTTTATTGATAGCTACGATTTCTTCTAACACGGCGCTTGCATCATCTGTATGAACGCCAATAGCTGCGCTGGCAACCTTTCCACGGAATTTAGTATTGCTGAAGGTTTCCCCAAGTGTTCCTGTCATACTAACGTTAGCCGTAAATGCCAATGGAAATAATTTATTTACCAGGCCCGGTACAAGCAATGCAGAAAGGCCAGGGCCCAGTGTGTCCAATATAGTTTGTATTACTCCCAGCAAATCATCTCCATAGGTAAAACCTTTATCATCATTGGTGATCTTCGTATAGTCCTCTCTGTAAGGAACTTTATACATCGTTTTGAAATAGACTCCTTTTTCAGGATTAGCGGGCTCAAACTTTTGCAGGTTTACTAATATTTCAAAATGATACAACTCTTTTTCCGGTGCAACAGGCGGAGCAGGAAGTTCATTAAGAATACCGGAAAAATCAAGATGATTCATTGCCTGTTTCAAAACATCGTTATAAACAATATTACCGGTGCGGTATTGTTCTAATAAAAAAATTGGTTCAGTTTCTATTAAGATGCCATGAATAAATCCGAAGCTTCCGAAGCTTACCACTGCAGCGTTAAACATGTCATCATCTTTGATGGGTTCGGCGCCAAGCCACTTAATAAAATCATCTGATGCAACAGGATTTGATTTTTTTTCAATCCATACATGCCTATCTGGCCCCACAACAATATGCAGACCAACGATAGAATCATGCACAGCACCTACATTAAAGGCTGAGCCATGTGTGCCTGTAGAGGTGCAACCGGCAATGGTTTGCCCATTACTTGCTCCGGAGGCTTTCAATGATCTTTTTGGATTAGAATCCTGTTCTAATTTTTCATCCAAATCAAGTACGCTAATGCCACATTCAGCGAAAAAAAGATCGCCCGCGCTTTTTCCTTTTTGCAAATATTCAGGGGCAACAAAAGAATTTTTAAGATTAAAAGTAAGCCGCAGCGCTTTTGTGTCTATAAGCCCGCCCTCACAAACAGCTACTTCGGAAAATGACCATCCATTTCCCAAGGCACGCATTTGTACATTATTTTGAATAGCATATTGAATAAGCCATTGAAAATTTTTTGTGGTATCAAGATATGGGTTGGCAGATTGCGATGAGGGAATACTTAATTTAAATGAAGATTTTTTTTTGAATGTATGTACGAAATTTTCATGGCCATTTTCCCATTTGGTAATTGGTAAGGTTGAAATGCCATCTGGTAATTTAGTAAAAGTTGCCATTGTTGTATTTTTTAATTATGGCCTAGAGAATCTGTGGCAGGACTGTAAGGCGCACAACACCACTCAATTCTTTGCGGCATTACAATACCCAGCGTTGCTACCGATATTATTGCAAAGCCTAAATTATTTTTTACAGCCACTTTATTTAAATGATTGAACCTGCTATCGCATTTTGGATTAATATCTTTTGGCTGAACAAGCCCCCACGCAAAAGACCACGTAGTTTTTCTATTTAAAGGATTATTCTCAAATGTATCACAATCATATTTTGAAACGATTCGGGTTGTAGTGCAGGAATCCAGGGAATAAGAACCCATTATTATCATTACAAAAATGATCGTGTTGCGGAAATATTTATTTGCAGTCATTTTAAATAAGTTAATACTACGTAAAAATTACAGCAAAGAATTTATTGATGCAAGATTTTTGAAACATTTTCTTTGGCGCCTGCATTTTTTATCGAAATTACAATCAACTATCTTTGCACCTTAAAAATTTTAACGTGGAAACTTCAATACAAATATTTGATTACGCTAAATGGAACAGTGAACTTCCTGAATTAAGTAAACAATATCAATCTGCAAATCCATACCCGCATATTGTACTTGAAAATTTTCTAAATCCTGAAGCGCTCGATGAGTGCATTGATGAATTTAATAAATTGAATGAGGCCGACGGCTGGATTAACTACACACACTATAACGAAAAAAAGAAAGGGCTTAATAAATTAGATGTATTGCCGGAAGCGATTAAGGGCACAATCAATGAATTGAACTCTCCGGAATTTTTAGAATTTCTAAGCACACTTACCGGGATAAAAAATTTGCAAAAAGATGATTATCTCGAAGGAGGTGGTATACACCAATCAACCAAAGGTGGTTATTTGAATATTCATGCAGACTTCACTGTGCATCCCCATCACCGTAACTGGCAGCGGAGGGTAAATGTGCTTGTCTATCTCAATAGAAACTGGGCGGAAGAATGGGGAGGCAAATTAGAATTGTGGGATAAAAAAATGAAAGCCTGCGAAGTGAAAGTAGCACCGGTTTTTAATCGTTGTGTAATTTTTAATA
>JBBSPK010000124.1:0-9884 GCA_038258875.1 Chitinophagales bacterium | reverse complement strand
GCAACCAGGGTTTGATATTTACGAATCACCATTGCGGTTATGGCGTTATTGCAGGCTCAAGCACGGTGGAACACAATTATCTTAAAGACGGATTTTATGCGTACTCAAAAGACCAGGAAATAAAATCTGACCTCACCGTAACCTTTCTTGAACGTATTGAAGATGTAACGGCCCAGGTCGAAGCCAGTTTAAAAGGGCTGAGCCCCGCCGACCGCGCTAAAAAAATTAATGATGTTTATGAACAAATCACCGATAAGGTTAAAGATTCCGTTAACTCTGTAACAGGTAAGGTATATAGTATGTTTAAAGGAAATCAGTACGTCATGTATGTATACAAAATTTATAAAGACATCCGTCTTGTAGGAGCACCTCCTGAAAGTGTAGGTAAATTTGGCGGCGATACTGACAATTGGGAATGGCCACGCCATACAGGAGATTATTCCATCTTCAGAGTGTATACCGCCAAAGATGGCAAACCGGCGGAATATAGTGCGGACAATGTACCACTAAAACCTAAATGGTTTTTACCGGTTTCTTTGAAAGGATATAAGGACGGAGACTACTCTATGATTTTCGGCTACCCCGGCGGTACTAATCGTTATGAAACTTCTTACGGAATAAAGCTGAAAAATGAAATTGACAATCCTTCTTTGGTGCGTCTTCGAGATGTAAGACTAAAGGATATGCATGCAGAAATGATAAAAGATCCCGCAGTAAAATTAAAGCTTGCCGACAACTATGCCCATATTGCCAATTACTGGAAGTTTTATGAGGGTGAAACAAAGCAATTAAAAAAATATCATGTGTATGAAGCAAAGCAAAGTGACGAACAAAAATTTGACGGGTGGGCAAAAAATAAACCCGAATATCAAAATGTACTGAGTGACTATGAAAAAGCATACGCAGAATGGACCCCGTACGCCAAAGAACGGGTATACGTTCTTGAAGGGATTTTGGGGTCACCACTAGCAGAGTACGCTTCATCACTGGCATCAGTTGAAAGGGCCCTCACGCAGCAGGGTAAAACGCAAACAGATGTGAAAAACGCATTGGAAGCTGCTGATAAACAAAGAAAAACTTTTTTTGCCGAGGAAGATATTCCCAGCGACAAAAAAATATTGGCCGCAACAGCCATGATGTATTATAATGATATTGATAAAAGTCAACACCCCACAGACTTTTACCAGGGTATTAAAGAAAAATTTGGTTCACTGGAAGATGATGCTACCTATAAAGCCTGGGCTAATTCAGTCTTTAATAATACCCTGATCCTGGATTCTGCAAAATGGGCGGCATTTGTTGCCAACCCGGATGCAGTAACTCTACAAAACGATTCTGCATTTGCTTATGCATCGGCTTTCGTTAAAAATTATGTATTAAAATATAGTAAATTGTATAGCGATTTTGTTGCAAAAAATAATGAGCTTGGCAGGCTATATATGAAGGGTATTATGGAAATGAATCCTGCGGCAGTAAAGAAAATGTATCCTGATGCAAACTTCAGCATGAGGGTAAGCTATGGTAATGTAAAAAGCTATAACCCTCGTGATGCGGTACACTATGATTATGTAACTACCAGCAAAGGAATTCTTGAAAAATATATTCCCGGCGATTATGAATTTGATTTACCTGCGAAGGAAATAGAATTACTGAAGAAGCGTGATTTTGGACAATATATCGATAAAAACCGGAACGATTTAATAATTGATTTTATTACTACTGATGATATAACGGGAGGTAATTCCGGCTCCCCGGTTATGGATGGTAACGGTAATCTTATCGGGCTTGCTTTTGATGGCAATTATGAAGCGCTGAGTCATAAAATCCAGTTCGATAAAGATTTGAACCGGACCATTTGTGTTGACGTTCGTTACGTGCTTTGGTGCATTGATAAACTGGGCGGTGCAAAAAATATTATTGATGAATTGAAATTGGTTCGTTAAAATAATTATATATGAGAGTAAGATGCGTTGTCTTTTTAAAGGCAGCGCATTTTTTTTGAGTACATTTCAATTTTAAAAAAGAGTTTGATTGCAAATAAATATTTTTATCAAATGTCTTTGCAAAATTTTACTCCTCAACAGGCAATACCTAAAATAAGGCAGTTCTGTGCTTACCAGGAAAGATGCCATGCGGAAGTAAGAGATAAATTATATTCTTTTGGATTATACAGGAAGGAGGTTGATTCAATAATTGCTGACCTAATCTCAACAAATTATTTGAATGAAGAACGCTTTGCAATTCATTATGCCGGTGGAAAATTCAGAATGAAATACTGGGGGAGAAATAAAATAAAGCAGGCATTGAAACAAAAGCAGGTAAGTGGCTATTGCATAAAAAAAGCATTAAAAGAAATTGACGAAGCTGATTATATAAAAACATTTCAAAAACTGGTTGAGCAGAAATTGAAAATCCTTAAAAGTGAAAAAAATATTTTCGTGAAGAAACGAAAGCTGCAGGACTTTTTGTTGATGAAAGGATATGAAGGAGATTTTGTGAGAGAGGAAGTTGAGAAGGTTGGGAGGACGTAAGAATGATGCTGCAAATATTACCTCCGATCTGAAAAATACAATGCGTATTTAAACTTTGTTGTATCGGTTTCAATTGGATCAAAATACTTTCGCTTTTCTGTAGTTTCTCTAACAATAAACCTCAAGGATGGGTAAATGTATTTCAAATCTAGATTGTCGATTTGCAGAGTGTCATTTCTTAGTTTATAATTACCCCGATAAACGGTGCCGCCCATAGGTCCGGAATTTATAAGCTTGAACGTCTTATCACTTCTAAGATCCAGGTGAATAAAATTTAAGTCCCCGGTGTGAACAGCGGATAAAATCACTTTTTTACCTCCATCGGTTTCTTCTAAGTATTCTAATACAAAAAAGAAAAGTAGCAAGAATAAACCCAATAGTGCCGATGATGACTTCCGAAATAGTGTCTCTTTGCTTTTATCCTTAAATAACTTGAAAATAGCAAAGAGCATTGTTAAACCAAAAATGAAATAGAGAATCCATTGAGCTATTGCATAAATAAAGAATATCGAATTATGCTGGAGGTAAGTGAGAAAAAATATTCCAAAAGAGAGAATAATAAATATTATGGTTTCTGTTCTTTTTATCATCTTATATTGTCCAAAACATCAGGTGTATATTCAAGGATTTCTATCCATTTTTTTAAGGAGAATTACATTTGTTTGCAAATGTGATTTATTGCTTCAATACTTTAATAATCTGTTGTTGGGTTGCGGTATAGACGCGTAAAAGGTATAAGCCCGCTGGCAACCGTTTTAATTGCGGTAACAAGATTGTATTACTACCTTTTTGAAGTTCATAACTTTGTTTAAGTAATAGACTTCCTGTATTACTTATCATGGTGATAGTTGCACCTTCCTGTATTGGAGAGCTAATGTCTATTTGTAAAAAATTTAGGACCGGATTAGGTCTCACTTCAACGGAAAAATATTTAATATTTCTTTTTATTCCTAAAACCGGGCTGTAAGTAAATGAACCTGATTGATCAACAATTTTCAAGCGATAGAAATATCTGGCGGTATTCAAGAATTGTATTGAATCATTGAATTTATATTCTTGGCGAATACCTCCATTACTATTCGCGGCAACTTTTCCTATATTACCGAAGTTGATTCCATCTGTACTTCTTTGGACTTCAAAAAATGCGATATTTTTTTCCTGACTTGTAGCCCATTGAAGTTGATTTAAACCTTCCTTGTAACTTCCATTAAAATTTAATAACCTTAGCGGCAAACTTCCGGTTGCAGTAGTAATCCTCGCAATTCTATTTCTTCCGATTCCATCATAACTGGTAAAATAGCCGTTAATAATGAGTTTTCCGTCGCTCTGAAGTGAACCAAATTGCACAGTGCCGGGAGAAAAAATGGAAGATCCTGCTGCTCCGGTTCCAGGGTCAAAACTGGCATCAAGTGTCCCATCAGCATTTACCCGGGCAATATTTTTTCTCGCTGTTCCATTGTAGCTGGAAAAAGCTCCTCCGATAATAATTTTACCGTCATTTTGAGGAATGATCATATAGACCGTACTGTTATTTGTTCCAGTTCCGGGATTAAAGCCGACATCAACACTGCCATCACTATTTAGACGGGCAATATTATTTCTTCCAGTTCCATTGTAGAAAGTAAAAGTTCCTCCTATAAGAATTCTTTCATCATTTTGAATGGCGGCGGTGTAAACGGCATCGTCCGTACCGGTACCTGAATTAAAACTGTTATCCAAGCTTCCGTCATCATTTAGTCGGGCAATCCCGAATATTGCCGTTCCATTATAGGCACTAAAGGTGCCACCAATAATTATCTTTCCATCGCTCTGAAGGGCGATAGTATAAATAGTGCCATTTGCGGCACTTCCCGGATTAAAGGTCAAATCAAGAGTGCCATCGGAATTCAATCTAGCAACATAATTTCTGCCAGTTCCGTTGTATTGAGTAAAATTTCCTGCTATAATTATTTCCCGTCCGTTTGAAGTGCCATACTGTAGATACCCCTGTCGGCTCCTGCCCCGCGGTTAAAGCTGGCATCAATAGTGCCATCAGCATTTAGACGGTTAATAGTATTAGTTGTATTACCAGAATAACCCCCAACAATAATTTTTCCATTACTCTGGATGGCAATTGCGTAAACGGCGCTGATAAGCCCGTTTCCCGCATCAAAACCGTTATCAAGAGTGCCATCCGGATTCAAACGGGCAATGTGATCCTTTAATTTTCCATTGTATCCAGTGAAAAATCCACCAATAATTACTTTGCCGTCGTTTTGTATGGCTGTGGTCAGAACAGAACTATTGGCTCCGGTGGAAGGGTTAAACAAAAAATCAGCAGCTCCATTACTATCAATACGCCCAATATGATTTAGCGGAGTACCATCGAATTCAGAAAAATTGCCACCAATAATTATTTTGCCGTCACTTTGAAGACTAGAGGTTTCAATTTCCTTGTTTGCGCCAGCTCCTGGATTAAAGCTTGCATCTAGGCTTCCTCCGATATTCAAACGAGCAATCCTGTTTCTTGGTGTTGCACCAACAGCACTAAAATTCCCAACGATAATTATTTTTCCATCACCTTGTGTTGCAGTAGAAGTAACGGTGGCGCTTGGTCCAACCCCGGGACTAAAAGTTCCATCCACTGTACCGTTGGGGTTAATGCGGCAGATTTTGCTCCTCGAAGTTCCATTATAAGTTGAGAAATTACCACCAATGATAATCGTACCGTCAATTTGTACGACCGCGGTATAAACAATATCATTTGGCCCCGTACCTTGGGAGAATCCAGCATCCAAAGTTCCGTCGGCATTAAGTCGGGCCATATTATTTCTACCTGTTCCATTATAATTGGCAAATTGACCGCCAATAACAATTTTGCCATCGCTTTGCAGGCTGGAAGTTTTTACATCACCATCTGTTCCCGTTCCTGGATTAAAACCAACATCCAATGTTCCATCGGCATTTAATCGGGCGATATTGTTTCGTCCTTCTCCATTGTAGGTGGTAAATTCTCCCCCAATAATTATTTTCCCATCGCTTTGAAAGCTGCAGGTTTTGATTGCGCCGTCTGTCCCGGTTCCGGGGTCGAAGCCGGTATCCAACGTGCCATCCCCATTAAGTCGGGCGATATTGTTTCGTCCGGTTCCATTATAACTACTGAATTGACCTCCGACTATAATTATTCCATCGCCTTGAATGGCGATGGAATAAATAACCCCTGTTGCCGTTGAAATAAAGTTTGTGTCCCTTCTGCCGTAAGCATCCAGGCGGGTAAGAAATTTTACATTTGCTGCATTGTAAGAAAAAAAAGTTCCTCCAATTAGAATTTTTCCATCGCTTTGGACCGCAGTTGTCAAAACCGGAAGATCTGCTCCATCACCATAGCCAAAACCTGAATCTGATGAATTAAAAGTTGGGTCATTTGATCCAGATTGCGCCGTTGCAACCTGAATGTTTATAAAGAAGATAATTATCAATAAAAGGCAGCAAAGCGTTTTTAAAAGAAAGGCTTGACCTCTCATAGTAGCTGGTTTGTATTTTGAATAGTGAACAGGAATTATATACCGGTCAATAATAGATAGTAGTTACAAAAAATGAAATTATGCGTTTTTATTTAAAATATTTCCTGCTTGATTTTCTAACTTTCTCTTCATTATAAAGATAAGTAAAATACCAAGATCAAATAATTCGCCCATCTTTTTTCTTGCCTGAGTTTTCTCTAATCCAATAACTTTACACCATGTCTTCTCTTACCATTACAATCATTCAAACCAATCTCCATTGGGAAAATAAAAAGGCAAACTTTGCTATGCTTTCTCAAAAAATTAAAAGCATCAGCGAAAAAACTGAAGTGGTAATTCTCCCTGAAATGTTTAACACAGGATTTAGCATGAACCCGGAGTTGCTTGCAGAAACTATGGATGGCGAAACAATACAATGGATGAAAA
This sequence comes from Chitinophagales bacterium, assembly GCA_038258875.1. Lineage (GTDB taxonomy): Bacteria > Bacteroidota > Bacteroidia > Chitinophagales > Chitinophagaceae > Ginsengibacter. The sequence continues at coordinate 3,424 of JBBSPK010000124.1, read as the reverse complement.
AAATAGCCGCTGAAAAAAATATTATCCTCGCAGGAAGTATCATGATTGAGGATTCATCTACGGGCTCTTCGAATGACAAAAAATTTTTTAACCGGCTTATCTGGATGCTACCTAATGGCGATTATGGCTATTATGATAAGCGGCATTTGTTTGCTTGCGGTGACGAGCACACGCATTTTTCTCCGGGAAGCAAAAGATTAATTGCATCAGTTAAAGGCTGGAAAATAAATCTGCAGGTTTGTTATGATTTACGGTTTCCTGTGTGGTCGCGGCAATCACCAATACCCGGTTTGCAGCGAGGTGGGGAAGATGTACAATTCGAATATGATGTACTCATCTATGTTGCCAACTGGCCTCACAAACGTAGCCACGCATGGAAAACTTTATTGCAGGCGCGGGCAATAGAGAACCAATGTTATGTTGCCGGTATAAACAGGGTAGGAGATGATGGCAATGAAATCCATTACAGCGGCAACAGTATGATTGTTGATCCCCTTGGCGAAATTTTATACCAGGCAAAAGAAGAAGAAACTATTTTTACCTGCACTTTACAAAAAGAAAAATTAACAGAGGTGAGGGAAAAATTTCCATTCTGGAAAGACGCTGATTCATTTACTATACATGACTACAATGATTAAAGCCTACACAGCAGATAAAATTTTTACAGGTGAATCTTGGATTAATGACAGCGCTGTAATTGTAGAAAATGATGTAGTGTTACGTGTTATACCATTACATCAACTGCCTGCAGAAATTGCTGTGGTACAACACGCTCCTATCCTGGCACCAGCCTTTATTGATATCCAGATTTATGGAGCTTCTTCAAAATTATTTTCGGTGTTTCCTACTATCGCTACGTTACAAATAATGAAAGAACATTGTGAAAAAGGCGGCACCAAATATTTTCTTCCCACAACGGCAACTAATGAAACGCCCGTTTTTAAAAAAGCTATTGATGCAATAAAAGAATATTGGAAAGATGGATGCACCGGCGTTCCCGGTTTACATATTGAAGGTCCATGGATAAATAAGGAAAAACGCGGAGCACATATTGAAAGTTATATTCATTCCCCTGCCAAAGACGAGGTTGCCGATCTTTTAGAATATGGAAAAGGTGTTATTAAAATGATTACCCTTGCGCCTGAAGTTTGCACACCTGATGTTATTGATCTTATAAGAACCTATGGAGTAATTATTTCCGCAGGACATAGCAATGCCACCTACGCCGAAGCTGAAATTGCATTTCAGAATATTCATTTGGCTACCCATTTGTTTAATGCAATGAGCCCTTTGCATCACCGAGAGCCGGGTTTGCCTGCTGCAGTAATGCTGAATCCGAACGTAATGGTAAGCATTGTTGCCGATGGATATCATGTCGATTTTGCAATGATAAAACTGGCCAAAAAAGTAATGGGTGAAAGACTTTTCCTTATTACAGATGCCGTTACCGAAACAACAGAAGGGCCTTACTCTCATGAACCGAGTGGTGATAAATATACTTCAAGGGGCATATTGAGCGGCTCGTCGTTAACTATGATGAAGGCGGTAAAAAATTGTGTTGAAAAATGTAACATCCCGCTGGAAGAAGCATTGAGAATGGCCAGCTTGTATCCTGCAAAAGTTCTTGGAATTGATAATAAAACAGGTAAAATTGAAAAAGGTTTTAACGCAGATTTTGTATTGATTAATGACAACCTTGATGTGATAAACTGTATTTAACCCAATTTAATTTACAGAATCCTGATTGGCTTCCTTCTCTGAAATTATTTTTTTTACCATCTCAATTTTTGTGTCAGTTCCATTAATCGCATCTTTTAGTACAGGACCAATATATACGTCCGGTATAACGCCTGTTCCTTTAACCGGAATGTGATGGTATTGAACTAGCCGGAAAAATGGGAGCCTCACCCGCAGCCCCGTATTGGGCAAGGTAATATCAGGAATTAATATTCCTGAATTACCATACCAACCGCCCCCGGTTTCCTCGCCTAAAAGAGTGATATTTTCCTGGCCCTTCACTGAATTACAAAACAGGGATGATGCGGAAAAAGTGAGCCCGTTGGTTAGTACATAAACATTACCATCAAAATGATTTCTTCGTTTAGGCCTGAACGTATGACGCTCCCAGAAACGAAAATGGTATTTGTCATCCTGCTCTTTATGCGTAAGAAACAGCAACCCGATATTGTTTAGGAAACCCGATGAAATGCGCCGCGTAAAAGGGCCGAACCCTTTACTGACGGCATATGCGCTATCTGCTACCTTAAAAGAAGTGTTACGTAAAAACTTCGTGAGCAATACATAATTATTGATTTCACCTCCACCGTTAGCTCTTATATCAACCACAAGATTGTTGGTTTCATTTTTCCTCAGGCGACGGAAAGACCTTTTAAAAAACCTGTTTAAATGCCCTTTGGAAAAACTATTGATTGTCATCAATGAGAACGTTGAATCTATTTCAAATGAACGTAAATTATCGAGCCTCTCTCTGTGGGTTAATTTTTTCCTTTTTATGCCGGGTGTATTTTTTTTTATTTTAGGGAGACTGTCTGAAGGTGGATTATAAAACGGGAGCCGGATGTTCCTTTCTGTTCCGCCGCTATCTTTATATCCTACGTCGTAGGATTTGTAAAGACCAAAAATATTACGATGAAAATAGGGAAAACTTTCACTGAGGCGAATGTAATTTACATTATTCGAATATCCGTCTTCTACCATATAATCAAGCATGCGATCGAGCATATCCCCTGTCTTTAACCCATTGATCGAAGTAATAAGGGTCCCTCTTTTTATTATAGAATCATCTTTATTAAGATTACCTGTAACAACCATTGTATCATTCCATATTTTCATGTAGAGTGGAAAAGAGGGTATCCTCCTGTTTCTAATAAACTTACTCCATCCTTTGCTCATGCCAAAACTCGTATGTCCGCAGTGAATGGTCGAGGTAAGAGGGGCAATAATTTTCCATCCGAATTGAAGCTCTGTCATGGAATCGCTGATGGCCTTATATCCTTCACTAAAAAAATAATCCATGCTGTCTTTAGACGTGTACCAATAAAGAGATGGATGTTTTTTTTCTAAAATATTGCGAAGGAGCGTATAGTCTTGCTGCAATTCTGCAGGGGAATATTTTTTGTTGGGGTTATAATTTTTTGAAACCGAGCAGGAGGTAAATACTATTGAAATAAGCAGTGTAAAAATAAGCCTCATAGGTTGCAAAAATCTACATAAAAAATATAATCGAATGTTATAAGTTTACTTATTCCTTAAAAGCATTCCAGCCCTGTGCTGTTAACCTGTGCTCATTACCTCCACTCGTAATTATAATGCTTCCTTTCTCTTTTTCAGAGATATGTCCCACTACACTTATCTTTTCATTCGATGCAATTTTATTATAATCATTTTGATCAATTGTGAAAAG
>JBBSPK010000123.1:0-9979 GCA_038258875.1 Chitinophagales bacterium | reverse complement strand
TTTTTCATAATCTTAATTTTAAGTTTTTCATTGATTACTCTTTTTAATTAATTCCATTTCAGTTATCAATTGCGCCCTCTGTCCTTCCAAATCTCTATTTGCTTTTGTTGCATGTCAACAATCAGCTGTTGCTCTCGTACTGTCTTTACTAACGATAATACAAACTCCCCAAAAGGAAGCCGGTAGTAGTCTTTATTATGTGCAGGTTCAATCACTTCGTCAAAATCATAACCTGTTTTATTGGCGGCCTGCTCTACTTCCTGGGATATAAAAACATTCAATTAATTTTTTTGGATTTCGTATTTCCCGATGAAATGGGTCGTTTCTGTGCTGTTTGCAAGATGCAAGAGATGCAATTTGCTTTTGTAAAAATTGTAACTATTTCATCTTACTCCCCCACATCCTTCTATATAAGCCTGAAATCTATTGCCCTGCACTACCTTGAAACCATCCTTCAACGTTATTCTTACTCCTGCATCGTATTTGATAAATGAATTGCTTATTACCTGGGCAGAAGAAGTAATTGTGTTGGTTGCCTCATACTTACCCATAATACTGACATACGGAAGCCCGAATACAAGGTCAGCAGCACACGACCCCGGGCAAATTTTTGCCCACCAACTTGCCCATCTGCCAGAGGTAGTGGAGTTACCCACTCTTGGCCTGGGGTATTCCTGAATAGTCCATGCGGTTATATCATCTTCCGGATCAATGTATGTAGCTGAGTAGTCGCCCCACCGGTTTAAGCCACTGGTAGGATTTAAGTTGACATACCAATCTTCCCCGCCTTTAAAAAAATAAAAGAAAAAACCCTGGCCGTCATTTCTCCTGTAACTAATAGTTGAGGTTACAAAAGCTGTGTTTCTAAAAGTGGAATAACCAAAAAAAATATCATTATTGCGGTTTACTGTAATGCTTGGATAGGCCTGCATCACGGATCCATCTGTATTGGCTGCAGTTCGGATGTTTTCTGTTGCCATTCCTGTAACTGTGTTAATCGCTACTACCTGTGCGGCGCAAGTGGTGGGGTTAACGGCAGGCAAACAAACGGTGTTGCCAACCCATAATGTTCCATTACGGACGGTGGACTGGAGTACCCTGTGATCTCCTAAATCCAGGCCGGTAGCAGACCCCGATTGAGGTCCCGTTACACCGCCGTTACTCCAGGCGCCCCCAACGTTTACCGTGCTTCCCACATTGAACACCGGGGCCGCTTGTGTGCCCGTTATGGAAAACAATTTCAGGAGGCCGCTGTTATTAGAGTTGGCACTCTGCACACTCACCAGCCACTGCGTGTTATCTGTGGGGCTATAGGTTACAGCCGGACTAATATGGAAATAACTATTCTGATCGAAGAAGGGAACGGTTATATTGGAGGGCGCTGCATATAATACTGATTTATTGAGAACCCATACGCGACTTCGGCTAACCGTATCCGCAGCGCCGGTTGCACCCGTTATTTTAAAAAGATAGCCGCCAACCGTAATCCAATTGCGATTGAATCCAAGACTGGGATAATCAAACCAAAGCTTGTTGCCCGGATCGGCCTTAATGGTATAAGTAATCCAATTGCCTGTTGGGTCAGGAGACTGTGATACGCTAATTAATAATGCAGAATTAGGAGAATCCCTGCTTGCACAACAAACAAAAAACCATCTTTTATCATAAGGATCGTACGTGATTTTTGGGTCATAAATATCCGTATGTCCGCCAAGCCCATTCCAGAAACCCACGAGTGACGTTATGCTTTGTGTTGCGCCTTGCTTATTTTGAATGCTAACTTCGGAATTTAAAGTAACCATTAAATGATCAAATCCAACGGCGCCATGAACGTCGGGTGGAGAAATCACTGTGTTCTCATCAAGGGCCTGAAAATTATTGCATGGGAATTCCTGAACGTTATCAACTCCCTGTTTTGCCTCGTCACCAACAATGGTAAACTTCCCAGTAAATGGAGGTACATTGACTTCCACTTTGTTTTCAATTCTTATTCGTTGTTCATCGTCGTCCTCCAAACCTTCATCTGGCGGCAGTTTTCGTTTTAAGGCTATTGAAGGATTTGTTTTTTCAAAATTTGCTATCGTAGTAAAGTTGGTTGTCCCTTTAATACCTTTAGTTGTTCCCTGTATTGTTTGTTGTGCAAAAAGATGTGCACTGCTGCCAACAAATAAAAGCGATATAGTAATCCTATAAATAAATTTCATTGTTTTATTTTTTCTAATTAGAAATTTTCTTTTTTAATTGATCCAATTGTTCGTTTGTTTCTTTTAACTGTTTATTGATTTCAATAATATACAGCGTCAACTCTTCAATTTTTTCCATCATCTTTTTTTGTGTATCACCCAAATGCAATCCTGTTTGTTCTATTTCTTTTGCAGAAGGGATATTGGCCAGGTGTTTATTTTGTTCAATATATTTTTCCACTTCATTTAAAGGAGTAAGTTTATATTTTTCATCAAAAACATAATCTGCCCAGCCCGTTTCAACTACTACTTCTTTACTACGGATATTTCCGTTAACTGCTAATTGATAACTGCCAACATTGGTAGTGCCTATGCCTACCTGCCCGGTTCCAGTATAGAAACTTATTTTCTCATTAAAACTGCTGCCACTACCATTCCCGAAAGCAATTTTATCCTGCCCGGCAGTATGCAGTTGCATTACACCAGTATTAATACTAATCCCATAATCTCTATTGACACCATTTGTCCAAAAACTGATTTTGTCCCCCAAAACATTTGGATATTTTACAAGACCTGAACCTGTTAAAATGCTTAATGTTTCATTGAAATTGTTTGTATTACCAAAGCCAAATGCAATTTTATCTGTTCCGGCAGTATATAACTGCATTACCCCGATATTAATTCCAATACCAAAATCGTTATTGGGCCCTGCCCTCCAAAAACTGATTTTATTGCCTAATATATTTGGATAACTTAATGGGGCTCCGGGTGTACTTGTACCAATACCTACATTACCTGCATTGCTGTTGTAAATATCAGCGCCATTTGCTGTCCAGCTACTGCTGCCACTGCCCGCTGATAAATTATTCCATACAGTTCCATTATAAAACCAAAAACTATTATTACCAGTATCAAACACGAGCAACCCTTTTGCAGGAGATGCAATTGCTGTTCGTTGCGCAGTGGTCATCCTGGGAATCAACATCCCCTTTGTTGTACTCTTTATATCCAGCATCGAACTGGCATCGGGCGATGAACCATCATTGTTGATGGATACGCTCTGCGGGTAAGAGGTGAGGCATTTTAAAAATAGAAGTATAATAAAAATAAAATTTTTCATAAAAAATATTTTGGTGTTGATTAAATAAATACTTTATGTTTTAGCATTATTTTTTTTTTTAGGAATTAAAATCGGAATAGCATTAATAAAAATATTCTATATAACAAGTCCTTTTAGGTCCTTTGCGTAACTGGCAGTTTAATTTGAGCAAGAGGATGGAATGTTTGATAAACACAAATCAAAATCCTTACAAAGAATTTACAGAGATTAAAATTTATTTTTATGGTTTCTTAGCCGGGTAAAAAAAATTGCAAAATGAATGATGTCGGATTAATTACTATGCTCTTGTTTGGAGTTACTTTTCTTGCGGTGCTTAGTAATAGATATAAATTTCCTTTTCCTATTGTACTGGTACTTTCGGGTATCGTAATAAGCCTAATTCCAGGGTTACCGGTGATATCCCTGGAGCCTGAAATTGTCTTTCTTATTTTTTTACCACCATTATTGTATGAGGCATCATGGAAAACGAACTGGTATAATTTTAAAGCGTATAAACGACCGATCCTATTAGCGGCTTTCGGACTTGTGTTTTTTACCACCTTTGTTGTAGGGGCGGTTGCGCACTTTTTTATTCCGGGCATCAGTTGGTCCCTTGGTTTTTTATTAGGCGCAATTGTCTCGCCCACCGATGCGGTTGCTGCCACTTCGATAACAAAGGGATTGCCATTAGTACCACGCATTATTTCCATGCTGGAAGGGGAAAGCCTGGTGAATGATGCCAGTGGCCTGGTGATTTACAAATATGCAATTGCCGCTGTAATGGCCGGCAACTTCGTTTTTTGGGAAGCAGGCATAAACTTCCTTTTGATAATTGCAGTTGGGGTAGGCATCGGACTCGTTGTTGCGTATTTTGCTTTTTTTATTTCAAAAAGAATACGTTTCGATAGCGTTATCCAGGCATCTGTAACGTTCATAATTCCTTTTACATCTTATTTAATTGCAGAATATTTTGGAGTATCAGGCGTACTGGCAGTTGTGTCTTCCGGCTTATATTTATCTTATCATTCGGAATCAATTTTTACGCACCAGACACGCATAACGACTTATGCGGTGTGGGACGTAATCATATTCGTACTTAATGGCCTCATTTTTATTTTAATCGGGCTGCAGTTAAAAACAATACTGGAAGGAATTAAAGACTATTCAATTGGTGAACTTGCTTTTTATGGCATTCTTGTTAGTGCTGTCGTGATTATCGCCAGGTTCATTTTTGTTGTGCCCGCAGCATTATTACCCAGGTATCTCAGTAAAAAAATAAGAGAACGCGAGCCTTTCGATAAACGTAACATGATTGTCTTTGGCTGGGCGGGTATGCGTGGCGTTATATCGCTCGCTGCCGCATTATCCCTTCCCCTGTTGTTGCCTGATGGCAGTGAATTTCCGGAGCGCAACCTCATCATCTATCTTACCTTTTGTGTTATACTAGCCACTCTTGTATTCCTGGGACTGCCATTGCCATGGATCATTCGGAAATTAAAAATTCCGGGGCATTCAATCGTTGCAGAAGAATACGATGTGCGCACTGCTATATTGAATACGACTATTGAACACCTTGATCAAAATATTGAAAAGGTAAAGGATGAATTCAGGGAAAATATAAAAAGAAAGTATGAGTATAAGTTAAAACGAATTCAAAAAACCGACCTTCCTCCGGGTTATTTCGGAAATGTAAAACCTACGATAACACCCGAAAATATTTTTAATGAATATTCACAACTTGAAGTAAACGTCATCGCGGTGGAGCGTCGTTCATTACTTGAGATGTATCGCAAGGGACAAGTAAGTGAAGAAATAGTCCGTAAAATAGAAAGGGAACTTGACCTGGAAGAAAGCAGGCTTGCGATGGAGATGCGCATATAAATATTTATCACCTTTCCCTCGGTTTTTAGGTTTACTTTCCCTAAAATTTTTATTTTTGGTTCATTAATTGTTATGTGTCGCCACGATCAATGTAAACAGCTTTTAAAACGTTTAACAAAGTTTTGCATAGAAAGCGTGATCTTTTTGTAACCCTGTTATGCTTACAACTGAATTAAGAAAGAATATTGATGAAAAATGGGAGGACTGCTGGCCTTTAAGCACTTTGAGGCCAATAGGCATTCTTGACCTGATTAGCTATCTCTTTTTTCTTAAAAAAATAGATGATAATCAATTGGTGAGAGAAAAGACTGCAAAGTCTTCTAAAGATGATTTTTTTCATTTAAACCAAAGAAACGAATTAAGGTGGCGTAAGTTTAAAGACCTGGAAGCCCAGCGCATGCATGACCTTTTTACTATGGAGAATGGCGTGCTTGATTTAATGCAAAATTATGATAGCCGCTATGTTTACCATGCTTTTGTAAAGGGAAATTTACTTTTAGTTCCCACGCCAAAGCTATTGGCCAATTCAGTGGATATTATTAAAATTATTGAAGCTGAAGATGGTGATACGAAGAGCGCCATATCTGAATATCTTTTACACAAAGCAGAGGTAACAGGCCAAAATGGCCAGGTATATTTACCAGCTCATATCGTTAAATTAATTGTTTCAATTGCGCAACCTGGCCCCACCGATATCATCTTCGATCCTTCAGCAGGTAATGGTAGTCTCCTGGTAAACTGCGCAATGTTTATTTCCAATAAAAATCCTGCATATTCCAAAAACTTTAAGAATGATTTTAGTGCAAGTTTAATTACCGGCCTTGAAGCGGATGCGACAAATTTGCGAATAGGTGCGATGAATATGATGCTGCACGGAATTGATAATCCGCAACTAAAAGCATTGGATGTATTTCCCCCGGCAGATGTAGTCATCACTGAAAGGCCAACACTTATAACCGGCAATTTGGTTTTTATAGTTACTGAAGATAAAATGACGGTTGAGGGAGACGATTTAAAAGCAGAGGCAACAAGAAAAGAAATTTTTTATCTTGATCTTATTTTAAAAAATTTACATACCGGCACGCGGGTGGCCATAATCATTCCGGAAAATATTTTATACAACAGTGCAGTTGAGGTTAAGGTAATCCGCCAGCAAATTATAGACGACTGCAAACTTGAAGCGGTAATATCATTAGCAGATACCACAGGTTCGCATTTCCCGGGTGCCAGCATTCTTGTTTTCAACAAACATGAATCAACAACAACCGATAAAGTGTGGTTTTACAAAACGAAACTTGGTAAAGAAAATGAAAGAAAAAATGCAAAGACGGAAAATGTTGTGCAAAATGATGAGCCCGGCGTGCCGGAGCAATTTGATATAGTTGACATCCTTGACTTATGGAAAAGAAGAGCACAGTTACCTCAGGAAGACAGGACAGGCAGCAATTTTTTTGTTACGTCCAATGAAATAAAAGCGAATAATTATAACCTCGCTTTTAATGAATACAGGATGTTCCTAAAAGAGCAGGAAATCCCCAGCGAAGGTCCGGGCGCTACATTGTACAAGGGAATAAAAAGTGATACTTCAAGAATCCAATCAGCTTTTCCGGAGGCTGAAAGGCGCCTGGCCCCAAAAAAAAATCCTCTTAAAAAAGCCGGTTTAATAATTTTTATCTCAATAGCGGTAATTGGAGTAGTATTCCTGGCTTACTATTATTTGATTCGCAAAGGTGATCCTGTTGATCAAAAAAAACATCCTGTAATTTCTGTAACAGGTAATGATTCAACAAAAACTCCCGCATCTAACAGTAAGCCCGCTAAATTAAAAGATACTGTAAATTTTAGAGGTAATAAATATACCGTTATATCCAGAGCTTATTTTTACAGGTCGCCCGAGGAAAATACACGCAAAAATATTTACCTGAATAATTGGATAAACACAACCTTAATCCCAACAGATGAAAAGAATGGATTCGTATATGTCGTTTATACAAATAAGAAAGGAGAAACCACCAGCGGATGGCTTAATAAAAAAGATCTTGCGCCTGCGCCATAACATCTATCCAAAACCGTTCGGTTCATCTTCAATTTCCTTTTGATTTTTTTCGCTCCTTCGCAATTTGATATTAGAATAAAATATTTCTAAAACTATTTTTTAATCTTTTACGAAAGTCCTACTAACTGTTCCTGCCTGCCCCTGGAATCACACAAATTATTATTGTTGGAATTTAAAGAGTATAAAAGTTGTATGCTGACGATTAATAAACAACACTTACTTCTTCTATTGATTTCTTTTTAAGCTCAGGAACAATGCAATCATCGGCAGCATATCCAACAGGTAGCAGTAAAAATGGTTTTTCATTTTCGGGCCGTTTCAATAATTTAGATAAAAAATTCATAGGGCTTGGTGTATGCGTAAGTGTTGCCAACCCCGCAGCCTGTATAGCTGCAATAAGAAAGCCCGTCGCAATACCCGTACTTTCAACAACGTAATAATTATTTCTTTTTTTTCCGTTAGAATCTATGTTATACGATTTTTTAAAAACTACGATAAGCCACGGCGCTGTTTCTAAGAATGGCTTCTTCCAATCCGTTTGTAGCGGGGCTAAATCCTCGATCCATTCAGCAGGCATTCTTCCGTTATAACTTTTATGTTCTTCCTGTTCTGCTGCTTCTCTAATTTGTTTTTTGATATTTGGATCTTTTACAAGGCAAAAAGTCCATGGCTGTTTGTTGGCTCCTGAAGGTGCGCTGTTCGCAGCCGCAATTAAGTTATCAATAATTTTTTTCGAAACCGGCTCGTCACTGAAATATCTTATGCTTCTTCGTTTAAGGATGGAATCCAAAAATTGTTTTGAGTTTGCAAGGGATTCTTTTTCGGGGATTTTTTTTTGCCTGAAGGAAATAAAAGGATACCCATTGACAAGTTTTTTTTCTGCCATTTTTTATTGTGAAGAAACAAAAGTTTTGGTAATTCTCCGTGTGGAATTATTTGCTGAAGTGTGACTATTTATTTTTGAAAAACAAAATGACTCTCAAAATTAAACTTGGGTATTTATCACCAACTGCTTCCGCCACCGCCACCAAAGCCACCACCGGAAAAACCTCCACCGCCGCTAAAGCTACCACCACTGCTTCCACTACTTGACGGTGAACTGTAAAAAGTATTGGTCATAGATCGCATAGAGTGATCGAGACTGTTCATAAACATAAGCGTATTAAAATTACCTGCATAGCTACCATGGTACCAGTTAGGCGGGGGTATATCCAATCCTTTCAATTTATCTTTCCATTTATCGGCCACGTCAAACACAATGGCATAAGGCAATACCTTATCAAAATAATTTTGATCTTGTTTTAAAAATTCCTGCAAACGATCTTTTTCAACAGATTTAATAAATTCTTTAAAGCCCAGGAGTTTTTGATAAAGTACAGTTCCCTTCGGAGTCTTTTTGGACATTAAAAGACCGAAGATTAAAATAAAAATCGCACTGGCAAGTAATGAAATGCCCATCCATTTATTTTCGTACCAGTAGGTTGCCAATTTTATTATTCCGAATACAAAGGCCGTAATGCCAACAATTGCAAAAAATACAACCATTCCTCTTGAATATTTTACATAATAATCGTTTCGGTCGACCTCAGCTTTTAATTGCTCTTTAGCAGCATTCATGGAAACATATAACACATCCTTCAAATCGCTCAGGCTTACGTGATCTCCGGTTTTAAATATGCCATTAAATAAAGTCTTTTCAAAAGAGGGTGAACCCTCCGGAAGTTCTTTCAGTTTTACAAATTCATATTCTTTGGTTTTGATAAGTCCTAATAAAAATTTCCGCTCCGTTTCATTTATTTGCAAGTATCCACCGGCGCCCCAGTACGGCACTAAAGCCGTAAGATCTCTTCTGTCTAATTTGCCGTCAATAATGTAACCCGAAACTCCGGGGCTTATATTTTCAGGTGGATAAAACTCAGTCTGCACAACCACTTCCTCATCTTTACCCCATTTCTTCCATACGAAAAACATTCCTGCAAAAACAATGAAAGGAAGCAGCAGCCAATAAATTCCATTCAAACTATAATCAGGTTTTATTAAATAGCCCGCCGGAAAACTAATACCAATTGTTAGCCCTTCATATGCATTTAGAGCCTCCGTTGTTTTGCCTGAAAATGTTTTATTGTCGATCCATTTTGACTGGGTTTTATTTTCTTTTGAACCTGTTGATCCTGTCGCAAGAAAATAATTTTTTGTTCCGGGAAGTTCTCCAGGTAATTCAATTATAAAATTAACGTCGGAAATAGTGGTTGCCCATTGGTCACCTATCAAATTAAAATAGAGTTCCGAATGGTCTTTAAAAAAGTTGATTGCATTTAATACATGATAGCTTATAATGTATTGCTGATCGCCAACTACATATTTATTTGCAGAGCCTATTTTTATTGATTTAAAATCGCCGTCATTGCCAACGTCATAATTCCAACCGGGCACATTAATATTTTCAACGATGGTACGATTGTATCCTCCCGATTGCAATGGGCGCTCAGCCTGTTGTGCTCCTGCAGGTAATTCCTGTATTTTATATTTATAAGGAATCTTTCTTATAATGCCATGACGTTGTTCAGTAAAATGAACATTTATTTTTTCAACAATATCCAGCGAGGCGTCTTTATTAACTCTTAGATTAATACTATAATTGCTGATAGTAAAATATTCCTGTGCAGTTGTTCTGCCGATAATGCCAATTAAAAAAATAACGATTGCAAAAAGTTTCTTCATCTAAATGAATTAAAACTTTACTTCAACATTTTGTGCTTC
>JBBSPK010000122.1:0-10086 GCA_038258875.1 Chitinophagales bacterium | reverse complement strand
GGACATTTTTTCTTTACCGTAGGCTATGGCTGCTTCTCTTACTTCCATAAAATAAAAGTACAAAATATAATGTACCGGGGGCTGGAATAAATTATGTACCCGAATAAGATTACAATCAATACATCCCATACACACTTTTACCGCCGCCATAATACTGCTTACCGTTTCAATTCGCCCTTACTATGAAAACGGTTAGCAGAACAACAACAGAAGCCGCAATAGAAACACGGCATCATTTTTCATCCGATTCTTTTTCATAATTCAATTCACTATGCACAATTCTTGCAGGCGCTGTATAAGGATGTTCTGTTGCTTTATCAATGCCCATTATATGCATTACTTTCCAGCCATGCAATTTTAAATAATCGGAAACCATGGAGCGATGACAACGCCACCACACGGCTTCGGAGCACATGTACGCTGTTCTTTTTTTTAGTGCAATTTTCTCCAATTCTTTTCTCCCGTCATTAAAAGCATCGGTTTCCATATAGTCTGCATAACTTCGAAAAGCAATATGGCGCCAGCCAGTGTTTTTTGAATCCTTTTTTCCTTTTCTTCTTCCGCCAAGATCTTTAATAAGAATGTATTGTATGTTATTTTGCGGTAATGTAATTTCCAGCGCTTCTTTATTGAATTGAGGAAACTTACGTGAACCCGGATAACTTCTAATGTCTGCAACTAATTCAATGTTGAATGAATGCAGCATGGCTACAAATTCTTCCAGTGAGCGGGTGGAATGTCCAATTGTCCATATTGTTTTATCTTCTTTTTTCATTGTTTGCAAATCAAAACTCCACTTTTATGTATAGCTTTTTAAATGAACGATAACAGGAACATCGCCAAAATGCGGGGGCACTTCTCTACTTGTCAACAATGGCATTGAAGAAGAAACGCCTCCCAAATAATTTACTGTGTGTTGATACACTACTTTTTTTATTTTATAAAATCGTATCGCATAGCAGCATATAACGCAAGGTTCATGCGTTGTATATAAAATGTAATCAGACAAATCATTTGTTTTCAATTTACTGCCCCACCGGGGTTTTCGGTAATAGGTTTTTTAAACTGATAAGCATTCCGTCCGAAACCCCGATGTATAGCAAAGATAAGAGACAAAGATTTTTTTCACTAAAGTTTACAACAATACGATCCTGCATACAAGAATACCTATGATTTTAAAAAATTGTATCCTTTAGGCAATTTTAGTACTCTATTATCTTAGGTAAGAGAGTATTCTTAGGATATTTTAAATAGATTCTTTCTATGAAAAATTAAAACAATGCTGGCAGATAAAACACCCCAGGTAGAATTTTTGGGTGAAAAATTGGTACCTGTCTCTGAAGATGAAACGATTTTACATGCTTCGTTGAAGGCAGGTATCCCCCATTATCATGCATGTGGCGGTAATGCAAAATGTTCTACTTGCCGGATACTTGTTCTGGGTGGAATGGAAAATCTAAGTGAAATAAACGAAAAAGAGCATGCTTTAAGAAAGAGAATATTACTCCCAAAAAATGTTCGCCTTGCTTGCCAGACATACGTTACACGTGAGCCTGTGCTACTTAAAAGAATCATTCGTGATAAGACGGATATTCACCTGTATGTCCATAAAATAGACAAAGAAGAAACACGACAGATAGGCAAAGAAAAAGAATTAGCTCTATTTTTTCTTGATATCCGGGATTTCACTCCTTTCATGGAAAAATCTTTGCCTTTTGATGTGATACATATTATTAACAGGCTTTACCTGTTGTTTGAAAAAGGAATTAAAAGATTTAAAGGAGAAATAATAGAAACTGCCGGCGACGGACTCTATGCTGTATTTGGATTCGATACAACATTAGAAGATGCTGCATCAAATGCTTATCACGCTGCTACTAATATTTTAAAGCAACTTTGGGGTTTTAATAAAGATTATTTGGTTCCTTATTTTTCCCATTCAGTAAATGTTGGAATCGGTATTCACGCAGGAAGGGTAATAATGGGTAGTATTGAATTAAATAAAAGAGATCAGCTAAGGGTAATGGGATTACCAGTGAATATCGCAGCACGGTTACAGGCAGCTACCAGGGAATTAAATAATAATTTTATTGTCTCAGCCTATTGTTATTCTTTAATAAAACGTGTGCCTGCCGCGAACAAAGTTAAAATCTCTTTAAAAGGAATTAGCGAAGAACAGGACATTTATTTATTGGGGGCACCTTTCTCTTGATTAGTGCAATTAGATAGATTTATGAAAATTGCCTGAGGCAGGATTTCATTTGACGGCTTGTAAAATGAGTAACATAATCCTCAGGGCCTTAATTAGACGATTCATCAATTGGAACAATTTATAAATTCCATATCTTTTTCAATTTTACAGAAATTCCCTACAATGGTCCATATTGTTTTATTTTCTTTTTTCATTATTTGCAAATCAAAACTCCACTTCTTTATGTATAGCTTTTTAAATGAACGATAACAGGAACATCACCCCAATGCGGTGGCACTTCTTTACTCGTTAACAAGGGCATTGACGAAGAAACTCCTCCCAAATAATTTACCGCATGTTGATACACTACTTTTTTTATTTTATAAAATCGTACCGCATAGCAGCACATAACGCAAGGTTCATGCGTTATATATAAAATGCAATCGGACAGATCATTTGTTTTTAATTTTTTCACGGCGAGCCTTATGGCATCTAATTCTGCATGGCATGTAATATCATTTTTAGATTTGGATGCTTCGATGGCTTCGCTGATAATTTCATCACCTTTTATAATGATCGAACCAACCGGTGCATCGCCATTGGCAGTGGCTTCAGCAGCTAATATTTCACAACGCTTCATATAATAAACATCGTTCTTCATATTTCAAACTACTATTCAGTTCAATTCATGCACAGTATTTTTAACTTTAGCAGAGTGTCAAACCAAGAAGGTTTTCTAAAAGTTTTTTAATTTCTAAAGTCTTTAATAAACCTTCTTGGTTTTCACATTCTTAAAAACTACGCAGGTGAATTTGGAATTAATGGCCTTATCGTAATTTCATCCACCAAAAAATTATCAGGTGTCTCTATGACATGAATGATTAATGCTGCAATGTCTTTTGGCTGCAACATATTCCTGTGCGGTTGTATTCCTGAATCTTCAAAAAAATGCGAATCAATGCTACCCGGGTTTACACAGGTAACTTTTATTTTATAAGAACGAAGCTCCTTAAACAAAGCTTCACTAAAGCCTTGCATACCATATTTAGTAGCAGAATAAGCTGCACTTTCTGCTTTTGTTGTTTTGCCCAATATAGAACCAATGTTAATGATGTGAGAAGTATTTTGATTCGTCTTCATCAAGGGAACTATTTTGGAAGTGATATAAAAAGCGCCATTTAAATTGGTGTTGATCATTTCGTGCCAACGCTCTAAAGAAAGCTCATCAATCTTTGTAAAATATCCGGCACCTGCATTGTTGAGAAGAATATCGGGAAAAAGAGAATTTGAAAAAGTATTTGATACCCATGATGCAATTTCGTCCTGTTTTGTAATGTCCATAACAACGGGAATAAAATTTTCTCCCAACTTATTTTCAATATCATGCAGCTTTTCTGTATTACGTGCAAGCCCATAAACGCCCACACCTTTAGCAACCAACGCATGGGCAAGCGCTGCTCCCAATCCGCTGCTGGCACCTGTTATCACAGCTATCTTTCCTTCAACATTCATGCTTTCAACTTTAAATTTTCATGCAATTTTATTGCGGGTTATAGCTTCCAGGAACTGTACGAAAACCAATTGCCAAACGGTTCCAGCCGTTTATAGCAACTATCGCCATAGTTAAGGCGACCATTTCCTTTTCATCGAAATGTTTACGAACCGAATCATATAAAGCATCAGGAACATCATTTTCTGAAATCACCGTAAGCGCTTCTGCCCATTCTAAAGCCGCACGTTCCCGTTCGGTAAAAAAAGGTGTTTCCCGCCAGGCGCTCAAAGCATACAATCGTTGTTCTGTTTCACCTGCCTTGCGTGCATCTTTGGTATGCATGTCGAGGCAATAAGCACAACCATTTATTTGTGAAGCCCTCGTTTTTACCAATTCATACAAAGGGCGTTCAAGCCTGGAAGCCGCCACATATTTTTCAATTTCCCGCATTGCTTTTACTGCATCGGGTGAAACCTTTGCATAGTTTAATCTTTCTTTCATCATGCCTAATTTATCATTATTCAGGATTTTTTAATGCTTCTCCATCTCATCCATCGCAATGGTTGCGTGAGCATAAGCAGCGCCGGCACGCATCTCAGCAGCTACCCAAATGGCTTCCATAATTTCCTCTTTGCTCGCTCCTTTTCGCATCGCATATTTTGAGTGCGACCGGATGCAGTAAGGGCATTGTGTTACATGCGCTACCGCTACTGCAATTAATTGTTTCGTTTTTTCAGGAAGTGCGCCCGCCTCAAATACCGTCTTGCTAAAATTTCGCCATGCCTCCAAATTTTTAGGCGCTAATGCAGCTTTTTTATCAGCCAGTTCCTTGGTTGTTATCGGATATAAATTTTCATTCTCCATGATATTTTTTTTTATGTTGTTTTTTATTAATTCTTCTTTTCCAAAAAATGCCTCAACACATACTGCAAAATTCCTCCGTGCCTGTAGTATTCAATTTCAATATTTGAATCCTTCCTGCTACTGTTGGCGTCCCGCCAACAGAATTCAATAATCATTAAAATGTGTTGACCAGTCAAAATCTTTTATTCCTCTTTCGTAAAATTTTGCCGAAGTCATCCATATTGTTTATTGTTCTGGCGATAAATTCTACAAATGCTGTTGGCGGGACGCCAACAGCAGCCGGGGATATAAATTTTATGTTGTTTTTATTAATTATTCCTTTCTAAAAAATGCCTCAACACATACTGCAGAATTCCTCCGTGCCTGTAGTATTCAATTTCAATATTTGAATCCATGCGGGCAATAGCATCAAATTTAATTTCTGTTCCGTCTTCTTTTTTGGCGATAACCTGCAATTTTTTCAGGGGTTTTATATCATGTGAAATTCCTGTTATAGAGAAACTTTCTTTTCCTGTTAATCCTAATTTTTCTGCGGTATCGCCATGTAAATATTGAAGCGGTAATACGCCCATTCCAACTAAATTACTTCTGTGTATGCGTTCATAGCTTTCTGCAAGTATCGCTTTAATACCCAGCAGGAATGCGCCTTTCGCAGCCCAATCCCTTGATGAGCCGCTTCCATATTCTTTTCCTGCCAATACTACTAATGGTGTTTGGGTATCCTTGTATTTAACCGATGCGTCATACACTGACATCTCTTCGCCGGTCGGTAAATATTTTGTATAGCCGCCTTCTTTTTGCGCCAACTTATTTTTAATACGCACATTGGCGAAAGTGCCGCGAACCATCACTTCGTCATTCCCCCTTCTTGAACCATACGAATTGAAATTTTCTTTTTTTACACCTCGACTTATTAAATATTTTCCTGCCGCGGAAACTTCATTGAACTGTCCGGCGGGGGAAATGTGATCTGTCGTAATGCTATCGCCCAATACCAATAAAGCCCTTGCATCAGCGATGTCTTTTAGCGGTTCCGCCTGGTGAGAAATGTTATAAAAGAATGGCGCTTCTTTAATGTAAGTTGAGCTATCATCCCATGCATATAATTTATCATCGGGAATGATAAGGTTTCTCCAGATTTCATTGCCTTCAAATATTTCTGCATAATTTTTAGCGAAGTCTTTTGGTGAAAGCACTTTGCTCATTACATCATTAATTTCATCATCACTGGGCCAGATGTCTTTTAAATAAACGGGTTGTTGATTGGGGTCAAAACTTATGGGTTCATTGATCAAGTCTATATCAATTCTGCCAGCAATGGCATACGCAACTACCAACATCGGCGACATCAAAAAATTCATTCTAACCTGCGGATGAATTCTTGCCTCAAAATTTCGATTACCTGAAAGAACAGAAGCCACCACCAAATCATATTCATCAACTGCCTTTGCAACAAAAGTTGGCAACGGACCAGAGTTGCCAATGCAGGAAGTACAGCCATAACCCACTGTATGAAATTGCATCGCTTCAAGGTCATTCAACAGGTCTGCTTTTTCAAGATAATCCGTAACCACTTTTGAACCCGGCGCTAATGAAGTTTTTACCCAGGGCTTTGTTTTCAATCCATGTTCTCTTGCTTTGCGTGCCACCAAACCTGCACCCACCATTACAAAAGGATTGGACGTGTTGGTGCATGAAGTAATGGCTGCAATAGCAACAGCGCCATCGGCCAGCATAAAACTTTCTTCTCCGATAGTTACCCAGACATTTTTCATTCCATTTACAACTGTTTCTTCAATTTCCGGTTCGGGTGTTTGTTCACTTACAGGTTGTACTACAGGCTGGCTGCCACCTTCAGCAAACCATCGGCTTAATTGTTTTTCTTCTGTGTATTTGCGCCCAAACGTTTCATCTAAAAGTGTTATAAATTTTGATTTGAAATTCTTTAATAAAATTTTATCCTGCGGTCGTTTTGGTCCTGCTACCGTAGGTTCTATTGACGAAATATCCAGTTCTATAATATCAGTATAATTAATATTTTCATTACCGGTTCTCCAAAGCATATTGGCCTTGCAATAATCTTCAACTAATTGTATTTGCTCTTCGCTGCGGTTGCTCTTACGCGTATACTCCAGCGTCTTGTTATCAATAGGAAAATAAGTGATGGTGCAGCCAAATTCAGGAGACATATTTCCGATGGTAGCACGGTCGGGCACAGAAAGATTATCGAGCCCCGGACCAAACACTTCAACAAACTTTCCAACAACTCCATATTTTCTCAATAGCTCGGCAATGGTCAATACGAGATCAGTAGCGGTAGAACCTAATGGAAGTTTACCTGTAAGTTTTAAACCAATTACTTCAGGCATAATAAAATAAATGGGTTGTCCAAGCAAAGCAGCTTCGGCTTCAATACCACCAACGCCCCAGGCTACCACACCAATTCCATTTACCATCGGTGTGTGGCTGTCTGTTCCCACCAATGTATCAGGAAAAATTTCTCCGTTTCTTTCTATTACACCTTTCGATAAATATTCCAGGTTCACCTGGTGGCAAATGCCCATGCCGGGAGGAACCACGCTGAAATTATTAAATGATTTTTGAGCCCATTTTAAAAATTGATAGCGCTCTTTATTGCGTTTATATTCTTCATCCATATTGCGGGCATAAGAATATTCTGTTCCAAAATAATCAACCTGAACAGAGTGATCAATGATAAGATCAACAGGTATTAATGGATTTATTTCATCAGGGTTTTTTCCCTTCCTTGCTATTTCAGCACGCAGGGATGCAATGTCCACCACAGCCGGAACGCCGGTGAAATCCTGCATCAATACACGGGCGGGTTTAAACGGAATGTCTTTATCAGAGCCAGCAGGTTTCCAGCTAAGAATGGTTTCAATATTTTCTTTGGTGATAGCAAAATCATCAAAATTGCGCAATGCATTCTCTAATAAAATGCGGATAGAAAAAGGCAACTTGCTAATATTATGTCCTTGTTTTTCAAGTTCGGTTAAACTAAAATAAGAGAAGACACCATTTTTAGTGGTTAATAATTTTTTTACCTGGTAAGGGTCTTTAGACATGATTGTAAATTTTTAATCTTCTTAATTACAAATTTTTTTAAGCTCGTTTTAATTGTTGGAGAATAAGCGCAAAATCAACTTCATTTGATTGTTCACAACCTTACCCGATAGATATCGGGTTGAAAATGCCTAACCAGTTTAATAACCTTATTCCCTTATTTGCTTCGACTATTTCATTTGAAATAAGGTAGTTTATTGAATTTAATTTTTCACTAAGATTTTCGTTTCCTTAGTTCCTGAATTTATGCCACTTTATTCTATCGGAAAGATTTATAATAACAATCCTCCTGATTTTATTTCCATTCTTTAATCCTATTTGTTTAATTGAAGTGATGATGCAATCATTTCAAATCAACGCTAAAATTGTTCTATTACAACCTTGTCGTTATCTGCTCCTAAATTCAGAAGTTGCTCTTTAATACTTTCTATCATGGCATCGGGACCGCAGACGTAGAAGTATTGAGAGAAATCGTTTATTTTTTCTTTGAGATAGCTTTCATCAATCTTTCTATTATCATATTTTTCTGCTTTCTCATCGGTAAGTGTGTTGATAAAATTTTTATCCAGCATTTTTTCAAACTCGTCTTTAAGAATAATATCTTTTGAGGTGCGGTTGGAAAAGATCAGTTTATTATTTCCGAGCTTCCCATCTTTTTGCAATTGCCTGAAGATGGCGATGAATGGCGTGACGCCCGCTCCGCCTGCAATAAAGATGCCTTCGCCTTTATAATGGATGGCACCCCATATATCGTGCAAAATCAATTCATCACCTGCATGCAGGGTTCCTAATTTATTGGTAACACCATTATGATCATCATAAATTTTAATAGTAAACTCAAGATCGTCCCATTCATTGAGGCTGGTAAATGTAAAAGGCCTTCGTTCTTCTTTCCATTCCGGGAGATTGATGACAACATCGGTAGCCTGCCCGGGTTTATATTTATAAGAACCGGGTTTACTTACTTTGAAGCGTTTTACATTGTGTGTTACATATTCCGTTTCCAGGATTTTTACAATGTGCTCTTCATTTGGATATTCTTCCATAAATAAAAGTTTTAAGTTTTTAAATTTTGTTTTGCCTGTTCAAAAATATTTCTCACATATTGCGGTTGGTGAGGACACCAACCGCGGCGGCCCGCCGTGGCCCGCGTCCCCACCGGCCACTTTGCAATTCTTAACGGGCGCTACTTATCTTCCCTCAGTAATTTTTAACAGGAATAATAAATAGTGGCATGGTTGTGTGCTGCAAAACCTGTTCGGCTACACTGCCCATTAATATTTTACCCAGTCCTTTCCGGCTGTGAGTTCCAAGCACAATCATATCCGCCTTCATTTCGTTAGCGGTTTGTAGAATGGTTTCGTCAAACTCTCCCTCTTTTAATACAGTTTCAATTGTTTCATCATCCAAATGCTGTTTGGTTTTATCGAGGTAATTTTGGGCTACACTTTTTAATTCTTCAACAGTATTTGTTTGAACCACATCCAAATTACTGAAACCATCAAACCCCATTATTGGTGAATAGTTTAAAGAAGAATAGTAAGTTGCATCAGAGGTTACATGCAGCAGAATAGCGTGCGCATTCAGAGCCCTTGCTAATTCATAACCGGTTTCCGCAATTTTTTGTGCGTCAGGATTATAATCAAGCGCAATTAATACTTTTTTCATCTTACACAATTTAAGTTTATCTAAATTTCTTTTCCGTAAATTACCCCGATTGGCGGCTAAGTAATTCTTTAATAACAAGCGCTTCATTGTGCACTTCATCTCTTGCACCGTAAACCAATGTAACGGCTCCCTGCTTCATGTATTCTTTTAAAATCGTAACCTGTTCATTATTTTCATGAAGTTCCTGTTTATATTTTTTTATGAATTCATTCCACTTTTCGGGTTCATGATTAAACCATTTTCGAAGTTCAGTAGTTGGAGCAATCTCCTTCAACCAAACATCAACCTTTGCTTTTTCTTTTGTCAACCCTCTCGGCCAAAGCCTGTCAACGAGAATACGTTTCCCGTCTTCTTTAGCTGGTTTATCATATACTCTTTTAATTTTCATTTTTTACTCCTCCTGATTTTTTAGCCGTTATTGATTTTGTTTCTCCTATTGCGGCCGGTGGGGCACCAACCGAGGCGGCCCGCCGTGGCCGGTGTCCCAGCGGCCACTTTTGAAAAATAACCCAGGCAATGCAAATCAAGGATTCAGCGCTGTTTTATCTTCTGCCAATGCAGCGTCATCGGATTTAGTTTTTAAATCACTATCAAGAGCATATAAAGCTTCGCCGCTTGCATTCGACCCACCGGCGATTTTAATTTTATCCAGGAGATTTAAAGCCAATGTTTCTTCCTCCGTTTGTTCCTTTACAAACCATTGCATAAAATTCCAGGTAGCCCAATCTTCTTCATCAAAAGTCATTTTTACCAATTTATAAATGTCTTTGGTATTACCAACTTCCTG
>JBBSPK010000121.1:0-10092 GCA_038258875.1 Chitinophagales bacterium | reverse complement strand
CTAAATTACAAATTGCAGCCACAAAAACAAATTAATTTTAATTGATGTTAATAAATTCATCCCAATCTTTAAAATATAGGTAAGATAAATAAAAGTGCCATAAATTACTAGTAATCAAATAATTAAGGATAATTGCCACTTGGACTGTAGAGCTGACGAAAAAATTATTTCTAAAAATATTTGATTTGTAATATAAACTACTTTATTATTGTGACAAATTTATGATTATGCAAAGGTTAGTAGCTTTAATACTTATTTTAATAAGCTTTCACGGAAAAGCCCAGGTAAAAATTTTAGGGAAAATAACGGACAATCATAATAAAATTTTACGAGGAGTAAGTATAAGCATTCAAAATTCCTACGATGGCACTACTTCCGATTCTTTAGGAAATTTTTCATTTACAACCACAGAAAAAGGTGAACACATTTTGCAGGCGAGTGCATCAGGCTACAAATCTTTAGAACAAAAAGTAAACATTGAAAGTGTTCCACAAACTATAAATTTTTCTCTTAAAGAAGAAATAACTGAATTAAAAGCCGTAGTAATAAGCGCCGGCACTTTTGAAGCCAGTGATCAAAAAAGAGCAAGCGCTTTAAATCCAATTGATATAGTAACCACAGCAAGCGCCAACGGAGACATTACATCTGCAATAAAAACTTTACCCGGTACACAACAAGTCGGCGAAAGTGAAGGCCTTTTTGTAAGAGGAGGAACTGGGGGTGAAAGTAAAATTTTTATAGATGGTACCCTGGTTAACAATTTTTTCTATTCAAGCGAACCTAACCAGGCAACAAGGGGAAGATTCAACCCATTTTTATTTAAAGGAACAATTTTTAGCTCAGGAGGATATTCAGCGCTGTATGGCCAGGCTCTTTCATCGGTACTTTTACTAGAATCTATTGATTTACCCGAAAGAACTTCTGCAGATTTTGGAATATCTTACCTGGCGGCAAATGGCGGTATTCAAAAACTGGCGAAAAATAAAAAGTCATCCTGGGGCATCACTTATTCTTATGTAAACCTTTCTCTTGTTTTTAATCTCTTAAAACAAAAGTTTGATTACTTCAAAGTTCCTGTATTACATGAAGGCGATGCCAATTTCAGAATTAAAACATCGGCGACCGGAATACTTAAATATTTTGGATACTTCAGCACAACAAATGTTGGTTTCAGAAACCAGGATGTAGATTCATTAAATATGAAAGATGCCTTTAGTCTCAAAAATTTTAATATGTATCATAATTTGTCGTGGAGAGAAAGAATCGGCAATGGATGGAAATTAAATGCAGGCGCTTCATACAGTACCAATCGTGATAATATAGGGAACGAATTCCAGGATGAGGATAATAAAAAGCAAACACTGAATAATGATGCGTTATATGCTTATAAAAATTTTGATCTTCTAAATAAAGGGCAATATGCAAATGCGAAAATAGTAATCGAAAAAAAGCTTCAGGGGCTAAGTGCGGTAAGATTTGGAAGCGAATACAATTATAGTGATGAAAGGTCTACTTATACTCAATATGATGGAACTGAATTTAATCAAAGGATAAAAGAAAATATTCTTTCAGGATTTGCTGAAACAGATATCTATCTTACAAATAATCTTGCAGCCAAGATAGGTGCAAGGGCAGAGCATTCTCGATTAATCGAAAAATGGAATGTTGCTCCAAGAGTTTCATTTGCTTACAAGTTTCCTGATAAGAGCCAGGCATCATTTGCATACGGAATTTTTTATCAGGATCCTGAAAGGAAATATCTTCCATCATCAAATGCATTACATTTTTCAAACGCGGCTCATTATATTCTGCAATACCAGAAAATTACCAATGAACGCACGTTTCGGACAGAGTTATTCTATAAAAAATACAATGACCTTGTTAAGACAAGTGAGAACAATGGAAGTTTTACCGCTATAAATAACAATGGGTTTGGCGATGCAAAGGGGATAGAATTTTTCTGGAGAGATAAAAAAACAATAAAGAATTTCGATTACTGGTTCTCCTATTCTTATCTTGATACAAAAAGAGATTTTCTTAACTATCCATTTGCAATAGAGCCTTCATTTGCAGCGAAACATACTGCGTCATTAGTGCTGAAGAAATTTGTAACCAATTTAAAAACCCAGTTTAATGCGTCATATACCTATGCAACCGGCAGGCCTTACTATAATATAAATTTTGATAACAATGCAGGAGCATATAAAATTTATGATGAAGGACGTACTAAGGATTATAATAGTCTCAGCCTGAGTGTAAACTACCTGCCGTCTATAGGAAAAACAAATGCCAAAAGCTTTACCGTTTTTGTGTTATCACTCACCAATGTACTGGGTGCAAATAATGTGTACACCTATAATTATTCTGCCAATGGCCAAAATAAAGTAGCTGTAACGCCGCCATCAAAAAGATTTTTCTACTTAGGATGTTTTATAAGTCTCGGGATAGACAGAACACAGGATGCAATTGACAATCATTTATAATAATTGATAACAAAATAAAATAAAGATAATGGAATCAAATACAAATTTAAAAAGTGATAAAGATCCAGACCTTTGGAAAACTGCGCAAAAACGAGCGTCCTTTAAATATCATATGCTTATTTATTTTATTATGAATATTTTTTTCTGGACGTTGTGGTATATAAATCTTAAAAATGATAATTCAATTCCTGTAGAAAAGGATTCAATACCATGGCCGGTATGGCCAATGTTTGGATGGGGTATCGGGATATTCTTTCAATACATCAGCGTATACAAAAATTCAAATGCACTGGCAGAAAAAGAATACAAAAAACTTAAAAACAAATAATAATTAACAAAAAACTTAAACAATCAAAATGAAAAAACTCATTCTATTAGCTGCAATAATTTGTTTTGCCGGCTTAACGTTTGCACAAAGTGACAAATACCAGGCAGCCATGAAAGGTAATATCGCATTGCTTGACTCAATGATGACGAAAGGGAATTATGCAGAATTGGCAAATAATTTCGAAAGAATTGCTGATGCGGAAAAAACGCAATGGCTTCCTTACTATTATGCAGCATTTTGCGTGGTAACTCAAGCTTATTCTGAAAAAGACAATTCGAGGAAAGATGCGATTGCAGATAAGGCAACAGAATTAATTTCAAAAGCGGAAACAATCCTTGGAAAAGAAAATTCTGAGACCAATGTCATAAAAAGCATGATTGCGACTTCACACATGATGGTTGACCCACAAAGCAGGTATATGACTTACGGGCCAGAGTCGTCAGGTCTTATAGAAAGATCAAAAGCTCTTGATTCCACTAATCCACGCCCGGTGCTGCTGCAGGCTGAAAATACATTTTACACTCCGGAACAGTTTGGTGGCGGAAAAGATGCTGCCAAACCATTATTTGATAAAGCCATGAAATTAGATGAGGCTTTTAAACCGGAGACTGAACTTTCACCAAACTGGGGAAAAGGGAGTTTGCAATATTTTCTCTCCCAGTATAAATAGTTAACCATGAATGAAGAAACACAAATGACAGACAGGGAGAGTATGCAATTGATTACGTCAATGATCAATAAAGCAAAAAACCGCGTTAATGAAACAGGCACCATGTATCTTCTTTGGGGATGGTTTATTCTTGGTTGCTGCATTGTTCATTTTGTTGGAATCTATTTCTTCAATAATAGTAAAATCTATTACATCTGGTACACAACATGGTTATTATTGCTTTACCAGTTTTTTTATTTGAGGAAAAGAAAAAAAGACCGCAAAGTAAGAACCTATACTGAAGAGATAAATGGTTTTGTATGGATTGCCTATTTTATTTGTACGGTGCTTCTTATTTTTATCGCAATTCAATTTAAAAAGTATGAGTTAATCAATCCGATGATATTGGTATTATATGGCATGCCTACTTTTTTATCAGGTATAATATTAAAATTTAAGCCGTTAGTAATTGGTGGAGCTATCTGTTGGTTACTGGCGCTGGTGTCTCCATTTATCAATATTAATTATCATGTACTGCTTATTGCAGCGGCGATTATTTCCGGATGGATAATCCCCGGCTATCTTTTGAAACGAAAATTTAAAAAGGAGAATTAATATGGAAAACCCATTATCAGAAAAGGAAAGCCTGCAGCTGATTTCAAACATGATAAACCAGGCAAAAAATCATTATTATGAAAGTGGCCTGGGTGCTCTTTTATGGGGCTTCACTAACGTGATATGCTTTACGCTTGCTTACTTTGATGCTGTAGAATTAATACAACTACCCTTCAATCCTTTTTACCTGATGGGCATTACTTTTATTTTACAGGTATATTTTGACCGGAGAGAAAAAAAATATCAAAATGCAGTTACGTATAAAGATGAAGCGCATAAATATATATGGCTGGCTTTCGGAGTAAGTGTTTTGGTTTTAACGATTACCGGTGCATTTGCAGATATTGGGTACGTAACCTTGCCATTATTGCTGCTTCTGTTTGCAATTCCCACTTTCATTTCCGGGTGCATTAATAAATTTTCACCATTTATTGTTGGCGGGATATGTTGCTGGATTTTATGCATCATAGCTTTCTTATATAAGAGTGACAACACTTATCTTCTTGTTGCGCTGGGAGCAGGAATCGCATGGATAATACCCGGGTTTATTTTAAGAGCCAGGTTTTATAAGAATATAGCAAAACGTAAAGATGGATTTTAAAGAACTGGATCCCATATTACACTCTCAGCTACGCCTCGCCGTAATGTCGCTCCTTATAAGCGTTAAAGAAGCAGAGTTTACTTTTTTAAAAGAAAAAACAAATGCGACGGCCGGTAATTTGAGTGTTCAAATAAGTAAATTAAAAGATGCTGGCTACATCGATATCATTAAGCAGTTTAATAATAATTACCCGCAAACGATTTGCAAAATAAATAATGCAGGAGTTATAGCTTTTGAAAATTATGTAAAAGCCTTACAAACTTATATGAAGCTGTAGTCTGTTATTGCTTCATAATTTTATATACAAATCTTTGCGTTGCAGAAATAAACTGGATGAAATAGTTCCCGGCAGAAATTCTGGATAACTCGTCAAATGACATATAATTAAGTCCCTTGTTCATTTGAATATTTTTTGAGAAGATTTCTTTTCCCTGGCCATCCGTTACTTTGGCAATAATTGTTTCATGAATGTCCCACTGCATATTTACATTTAAATAATTCCTGAAGGGGTTTGGCGAAATATTTATTTGCCTGTTTAAATTTTTAAGTTTTACCGAAACAATTTTTGAATAAGAACCTTTCCCGTCAAAATCTAATTGCTTTATCCTGTAATAAATTATTGAGCTTGCAGAAACAGTAATGTCATCTGTCAATGAGTAAGAATGAATCAGCGATGTGGTACCACTTCCGGGCACATCTGTAATCTCAGAGAAAATTTTTCCATCAAAGCTTTTCTCAATTTTATACTTGCTGCAATTTATTTCCATTGAAGTGCTCCAGTCAACTTTAACCTTATTGCCAGGGACTACCATCGCAGTAAATGAAACCATTGTCACAGGCAATGGGCCAAAATCGGGATTAATTATAGCAGTTCCGTCATCAACAAAATCTATATTGGCATCTGATGCAGCTTTAATCCTTGCGATATTCATAATAGATGGAACATGCCTGCCGGCGCCAGGATCATTGACAGTAACTTTAAATTGAACTTCGTAATTTTCATCAGGTCCTAAAGTACCGCCGGAAGTAGCTGTTGCCCCTCTTCCTAACTTAAATCGCACAGTTTTAACTGCGCCGTTTTCAATATATTCCGCAATATCATCGCCTGCTGCATCGGTTTGTATTCCGAAATCAACGCCGGGGCAACTAATAACATTTAAAGAATTTGGAAGATAGGTAACCGTTGAAGGCAAGGTGTCGGTTAAGACAATTGAATTGGCATTGCCTTCACCACTGTTTTTACCCTTAAGCGTATAAGTAAGCACCTCATTTACTTCTCCAATATGATTGTGATTTTGATCAGTAACCGTTTTATCGAGGGTAATCGTTGGATCTTTCATCTTAATTGTGAAAGTAAAAAGACCGGGAAAATATTGATCAGCCTCCGTCCCAAATTCTAAAGAAACGGAACTTGCATTTGGGATAATCCCGTATCCTGTTCCCACATCAAATTGGTCAATATCAATTCCCATTTGATTGGAATAGTTAGGATTTTTTGAAGTTACATGTATACCATTATTTGTAATGGTGCCGTTCCAGGGATTGTCCGGCTGATTCGTTGCATTTGAAAATAGATTGGAATTAATTTTTAAATAATCCTTTTTCAAGTTAGCATCACCTTCCCATGCAAGCACACCCATCTGTGCATCACCGGCCGCAAGTTCACCGGATGGTACATTTAGACCAGTTAGGGTAACTGAAGCTGAGAGTGCATTTCCACTACTATACACCTGTTGAAATCCATCATAAATGCGTATGCTGTTATAGTTCATTTCACTGTTTTCGTAAACCACTACGATACACCATCCACCATGATTTCCGCCATTTCCTATATGGCCTGTTGTTAGGGGTGCATTGCCTACTTCATACGTTCCGGCGCCATTGTTTTTGACTAACGATGTTATATCGGCATACGCCTGGTATTGTGTAAATCCCGTACTTATGGTAAACTTGTCAATTCCCAAAGCGGTAAAAGCCGAGTAAGCATTGGTGGTACCCTTTCTTATTTTTATTATTTTATTTGAATCTATGTTCAAATCGAAATCAGAAGTTTTGACTCTTCCGCCCCAATATAATCTTGCAAGCTTAATCGTATTAGTGCCCGCAGGAAGTACCAGGTCCGATGAAGATGAATTCCTGGTACCACTTCCATATCCAGTATTCCCATCGATATCTATATAAAGCATGTTTTCATTGTCATTGCCAAAATTACTATTGCCATTAGCACTGTTGTCATTCATTTTGATGTAATTGATGTTGCCATTATCAACAATATGCAAAAGTGTATTTCCAAACATTGCCGTTCCACCTTTAACATTGTCTGAATAAACAAGACCGTACGTCCTGACCTGGGTAAGGGAGATTCCCGGGGAGAGGAAAAGGACAATGCAAATAAACCAAAACTTATTAAATGGGTTTATATGCCAAAATTTATAAATGACTCTCATGGCAGAAACTTTTCCTGTGTTAAATAAAAGACCGGTTATCAAAAAAAATCAAAGAAAGCATTGGCGGCCTTACAGGGAAAGGTTGGATGTATTAAAAACTTAAATAAAATTTTCTGGAGATGTGGAAATGGTATAATCAACCATTATAAACGCAACAGCAATGTAAGCATTTGATTTTCGGAGATATTGATAACGAAATTGCAGGAGGTTGTGGAGTATTTCCTAAGAGTTGGAAGTGCAAAGTTAGAAACGATTTTGAAAGATCAAAGCTTTTAGTAAAATATTATAAGGAAAACAACTTAATATCGCTGGTTTTGTTGTGCATAGTATTACCTGCAATCATGAAAAAGATTATTGAAGTTAAAAATCTAATCAAAAAATTTAAGGAAATCACAGCTGTTTCAAATCTTTCCTTTAGTGAATGTTTGAATAAAGCAGCGCTTTGTGGCGCATAAAATTTAACGTACGTTCGCACATAATTATAAATAAAAAGTATGGAAATTAAAGAACTTGAAGACCTGGCTTCGCAAATAAGAAGAGACTGCATACGAATGGTATATAATGCTCAAAGTGGTCATCCCGGCGGTTCACTGGGTTGTGCAGATTTTTTTGCTGCCCTTTATAATAAAATAATGGAACGCAAAGAAGGCTTTAATATGGATGGAAAAGGAGAAGACATATTTTTTCTTTCAAATGGCCATATTTCACCTGTATGGTACAGCACTCTTGCAAGAGCGGGTTATTTTCCGTTAAAAGAATTAGATACGTATCGCAAAATTGATTCGAGGGTACAGGGGCATCCTGCAACAGCCGAACATTTACCAGGTATAAGGGTTGCTTCGGGATCATTAGGGCAGGGCATGAGCGTGGCAATAGGCGCAGCAACTGCAAAAAAGTTGAATAAGGACGAACATATCGTCTATTCATTACATGGTGATGGGGAGCTCGATGAAGGCCAAAATTGGGAAGCGATAATGTATGCTGCAATGCATAATGTTGACAATCTGATATCCACAGTCGATCGTAATGGTCAGCAGATTGATGGAACTACAGAGCATGTGATGAAGCTAAGCAGTCTTAAAGAAAAATTTCTTGCATTTAATTGGGAGGTCCTTGAAATGGATGGAAATAATATGGAGGACGTCATTGCAACTTTGCAGAAAGCGAAAACTTTAACGGGTAAAGGAAAGCCAGTAGTTATTGTGATGCAAACTGTAATGGGTAAGGGTGTAGATTTTATGGAAAATAATCATGAGTGGCATGGAACTGCTCCTAATGCTGAACAGTTCAAAAAAGCCATGGAACAACTTCCTGAAACTTTGGGAGATTATTGAGGTGGTGAATGGTGAGTTGTGAATGGTAAGTTGTGAATGGGCAAATCCCTTTATTTATTTCCCGGTTGTTCGCTACGATTTCAAATTAAATAATTGTTCCGATGCTTTTTTTGCAGGGAACCATGATGCCGTAAATGCTATTATAAGCGCAGTAGCTGTCACCAATAGAAAATCAGTTATTACCAGTTTAACGGGAAAATAATCTATCAGGAAAGAATTACCTACCAGTTTTATCATTTTAAATTTTAATTGCAGGAAGCAAATAATTAAAGCAAGTATAATACCCGTACCTGCGCCGGTTAACGCAAGCAATAATCCTTCACTTAGAAATATTTTTTTGATAAGATTTTTATCGGCGCCAAGCGATTGTAATACACTTATATCTTTTCTTTTTTCTAGTACAAGCATCGTTAAAGCGCCTATCATATTGAATGCCGCAATAATAAGGATTAGCGTAAGAACAGCATAAATAACCCATTTTTCAAGACGCATCGAATTATATAGGCTAACATTTTGCTGGTATTTTGTAAGTACTTTGTAAGAGGAACCAAGCATCTTTTGTAAATCTTCCGTAAACTTATCGGTCTTGCCGGGGTTTAATAAAGAAATTTCCAATGCGCTGTATTCATCAGGCGCATAGTTCATTTGTTGTTTTACAAAATCAAGATTAGTAATCACATATTTATTATCAAAATCCTGTTGAATAGCAAAGCTTCCTGAAGTTGTTGCATTGCCCTCACTTAATGCAGCAAGGGGATTTGAGTTTGAGCCGGATGTTTTTTTTGGTAGAAAAACAGTGATGGGAAATAGGTTTTTATCAGATACTACGCCAATAGCATTTTCAATTCCCGAACCCAGGATAAGTTTAGGTGCATCAACGGTTCCTACGTCAAAAATTCCATGCAGAATTTTTTGCGGCACACCCGAAACTTTTGAGTAGTTAGCATCTACGCCCTTCAATAAAACAACAGTTTGCTGCTCTCCATTTTGCAGCAACGCTTTTTCCTCAACAATTAATGAAATGCCTTTAACATCATCAAGGTTGCGGATTTTATTTATTTGACCAGCAGAAAGCATTATTGTTTTCCCTTTTGAAGGAAACACCTTCACGTCAGAATAAAAGTTAGAGTAAAGTGATTGTACCAAACCTTCAAAACCATTAAAAACACTTAAAACCAATACCTGGCACATGGTCGAAAAAGCAATAACTCCTGCTGTAACCCATGAAATGATATTTATTGCATTGGTACTTTTTTTTGCTTTAAAATATCGCCACGCAAATTTCAGGTACATTAAAAGGTTGATTGGTTTCTTAGTTAAAATCGTTTATTGGTTAACTTTTCAACTGTTAACTATTGCCGATTTCTGATTTCTGATTTCTGATTTCTGATGGCTGATGGCTGATGGCTGATGGCTCATTGCTGCTTCTTATCATCCTCTTTTTTTATATTATCGAGCAATTCTTCAATTTTAAAAACATAATCAAGTGTGTCATCTAAGTAGAAAGTAAGCTGCGGTATACTCCTAAGTTGGTGACGCATGCGATTGCCAAGTTCTCCCCTTATTTCGCTGCTTCTTTCTTTAAATTTTTCTAAAACATTTTCCGGGTCTTTTACTTTAAACAGGCTTAAATAT
>JBBSPK010000120.1:0-10112 GCA_038258875.1 Chitinophagales bacterium | reverse complement strand
GAAAAATATTCATTGCCTGTCCAGAGAAGGTTATACTGTGCCGTTGTAAGATCGATAATGGGTTTATGCACCGGAAAGTCAAAGCGGTTAGCTACACGAATAAGCCTCTCTTTCCACTGGCCAAGTTTTTCGCCACGCCATGGTGCAATTGCGTTTTCAAAAACACTCAATCTTTTATCAGGTATTACCAAGTCGGCATCAATACCGAGAACCAATGAGAACCCCCCGCAAACAGGGCAGGCGCCATATGGATTATTAAACGAAAATAAATTCGGAACGGGCTCCTCAAATTTTATCCCATCAAGTTCAAATTTATTGGAGAAATGTAAAGTTTGTGATCCGTTTATCTCGAGTATTACTTCGCCCTCGCCTTCGTAAAATGTCGTATTAACGGAGTCGGCTATACGATGTTCATCATCATCATCAACCCCGGCAAGCGCCGGATCTTTTACCACCAACCGGTCAATAAGCACGTAAGTTGTTTTGTGCGCAATAATCGAGGAGAGATTTTTCTTATCCAGGATATCTTCTATCCTGATAATTTCACCGTTTACGTAAATTCTTGAAAAGCCTTTTTGCATAAGAATGTTCAACTCTTCCTTAACTTCCCTGTTATGATGTTGCCTGAAAGCAACCAACAACAAAACTTTGTCACCTTTATTTAGATTAGTAATCGCATTCACAACATCTGCTACATCGTCTTTTTTTACTTCCCTCCCACTTACCGGGGAAATGGTTTTCCCGGTTCTTGCAAATAACAGGCGGAGGTAATCATAAACCTCTGTCATACTGCCAACCGTTGACCGTGGCGTACGGCTGATTACTTTTTGTTCTATTGCAATCGCGGGACATAGTCCTTTTATATAGTCTACGTCTGGCTTATTCATGCGGGCCATAAATTGTCTTGCGTATGCACTAAGGCTTTCTGCATAACGTCTTTGGCCTTCCGCAAATAAGGTATCGATGGTTAACGAAGATTTACCCGAACCAGAAACGCCCGTAACAACAATTAATTTGTTGCGGGGAATTTCGACAGTAATATTCTTTAGATTATGAACTCTTGCACCCTTTATGAAAATATTATTATTCACAGGATTTCCCGGCTTCGTCAATGTTGATTTGGAGACTTTAATTGTATTCATTCTATTATACAAAAATAACGAATCGTAGTTTTACGAGTGTCATTAAGTGGAACCACTCTATTTTTTTAAAACGCTAAAAAAGTTTACCAAAACATTTGGAAGTTTTATTTATTGTCATAATTTAGGCCTTCCAATTTTCCTGAAAGAATGAAGAACCTTCTGCACTTCGCAATCGATTCCCACATTGTTTTCCCTTAAATTGGTGTGACTTACACAATATCCTAAACAAACCAAAAATCGTAACAGTTTATGAAATCCATGAAGACTTTATCCGATCAGCAATTGATCCACTTGTACATCAATGGTGACGCTGAAGCCCTGTCAAGCCTTGTATATCGCTACAAGGACAAAATCTACACATCAATTTATTTATTGGTAAAAGATAAATATCTCGCCGAAGATATTTTCCAGGACGCTTTTATCAGGATAATTGATACCATCAATGGTGGCAGGTACACTGATGAAGGGAAATTTTTACCCTGGGCAATGCGCATAGCTCATAACTTATGCGTTGATCATTTTAGAAAAATAAAACGCAGTCCATCTATTAAGACAAGTGACGACCGCGACATTTTTGAAGTAATCAACTTTGCTGAGCCCGGAGCTGACGAAAAAATAATGCAGACTCAAAGCCATCAAAGAGTAACAAAATTACTTGAAATGCTTCCCGAAGATCAAAGAGAAGTTATTGTAATGAGGCATTATGCTGACCTTAGCTTTAAAGAAATAGCAAAGCTTACCGATTGCAGTATTAATACAGCTCTTGGACGTATGCGCTATGGCCTTATTAATTTGAGAAAAATGATGATCGAAAGACAAATCGCTTTATAAGAAAAGTTACAACCCCCTTTGAATAGTAAAATCCCCTTCAAATATTGAGGGGGATTTTCATTTTAATATGTTCCATGTAACAGTTTATTTTTCTAACCTCTTATTTTTTATTGAAATTCTCTCATAAGGTATAGAGGTAAAATTATTTTCGCACGGAAAGCACGAGTATCCTCCACAGTAGCATATAGCTATTTTTATCATTAAAACTGCACAATTTTATTTGGTACTAATTGTTATCTATATTGTGAATCCTTCTACATTTGCAAATATCAAAAGGTTCAAAATGCGATGGGTCTATTTACAAGAACTTAAATTTGTGATGTGAGCAAAAATTTCAATAAAGTAACCACCGGGGGGTTACTTATTGCTTTAGGAATTATTTACGGAGACATTGGGACCTCACCACTCTACGTTTTCAATGCGATTATTTACGACAAATTAATTTCCGAAACTTTAATTGTCGGAAGCCTCTCCTGTATTATTTGGACAATCACCATGCAAACCACGGTCAAATATGTGATAATGATATTGCGTGCTGATAACAAAGGTGAAGGTGGCACTTTTGCCCTTTATGCCCTTGTAAGACGAAGGTACAAATGGCTCGTTTATCCAGCAATGATAGGCGGTGCCGCTTTGCTCGCCGATGGAATTATTACCCCGCCTATATCAATCACATCTGCAATTGAAGGTTTGCGTAAACTGCCCGTTTTACATAATATTCATACAAACACAATAATGACCATCGTGTTAATCATTATTGTGCTCTTTTTCTTTTTACAGCAATTTGGTACTACTTCTATTGGAAAACTATTCGGCCCTATAATGTTCATTTGGTTTTCAATGCTGGCTGTACTTGGTGCTGCTCATGTTATGGATGACTTTACAATTTTTAAGGCTTTTAATCCATACTATGCTATCAGTTTTCTTTCAGAATATCCTTCGGGTTTTTGGCTGTTGGGGGCGGTATTTTTGTGTACCACAGGTGCGGAAGCATTGTATAGTGACCTGGGCCATTGCGGCCGGGGAAACATACGCATCTCATGGATTTTTGTAAAATCATGTCTTCTCTTAAATTATATAGGACAAGGCTCTTACCTGTTGGCAAACAGAAAGGGATTAACGATAACAGATAGCGTAAAAGCTCAGTTACACATCAACGCTTTTTACGATCTGATGCCCGAATGGTTTGTACTTATTGGGGTAGCAATAGCAACAGTGGCAGCCATCATTGCAAGCCAGGCAATGGTTTCAGGATCCTTCACACTCATAAGTGAAGCTATGCGGTTAAACCTTTGGCCTAAACTTAAAATTAAATACCCTTCAGAAGAAAGAGGACAATTATTTATTCCGGCAATAAATACCATGATGTTTATTGGGTGCGTAAGTGTTGTTCTTTATTTTCAAACTTCGTCCCGTATGGAAGCGGCCTATGGCCTGGCTATAATAATTACCATGATAGCCACAACAGTCTTATACTCTAATTATATGGTAATGCAAAGAGTAAAACCCTGGCTTATCTATGTTTTTTTATTAGTATATGCGGTCATTGAAATTACTTTTTTGGTTGCCCTTTTACAGAAGTTTACACACGGCGGTTATCTTACTTCCCTTATTGCGTTGTTCATGTTTTCGATAATGTACCTATGGTACAGGGCAAGAAAAATCAAGAACAGGTATGTTGAATTTGTACGGCTGGAACAATATCTTCCAATGTTACAGGAACTGAGCAATGATAATTCAATTCCTAAATACGCTACACACCTTGTGTACCTGACCAGCGCAAATAACCCAAAAGAGATAGAACATAAAATAATTTATTCTATTTTAAACGGGAAGCCAAAAAGGGCTGATATATATTGGTTTGTACATGTGGATACTTTAGACGATCCGTTTACATTAGAATATTCAGTAGATGCAATTATTCCAAATGAAATTATCCGGGTTGAATTTCGCTTAGGTTTCCGAATGGAGCCCCATATTAATCTTATGTTTAGAAATGTAGTAGAAAATATGGTCGCAAACCGGGAGGTAAATATTACAAGCCGTTATGAAAGCTTACAACGAAATAACGTGGTAGGTGATTTCCAGTTTATAGTAATGGAAAAGTTTTTATCGCGTGATAACGAATTGCCATTTTTTGAAAAGCTGATAATGAAATTACATTTTTGGGCAAAGGAGGTAAGCTTAAGTGAAGAAAGGGGGTTTGGACTTGATCAAAGTAATGTAACAGTGGAAAAATTCCCACTAATTGTAGCGCCCGTCAACCAGTTGAAATTGACCCGCATTTTTCCGGATGAGGAATGAAAAGGATTTGGGATTAAGGATTTGGGAGGACTAAGGATTAGAACATTCATTACCCTGACCTCACTCACCATCAAAGAAGTTTAAACATAAAATTGTCTCCTACTGTTATTTATATCATCGCGGGCTATGCAATTGTTATTATTGTTGTTTACCTCGTACAGGAAAAATTTATTTTCAAGCCTGAAAAATTAAAACAGAACTTCCTTTATAAATATGATGTTCCATTTAAAGAATTATTTATTGACGTTGAACCTGGCGTAAGAATTAACGGCCTTCATTTTTACGTAAAAGAACCTCACGGGCTTATCCTCTATTTTCATGGAAATAGCAGGAGTATTAAAGGTTGGGCCAGGTATGCAAAAGATTTTTACAGGTATAACTACGATGTAGTTCTTGTAGATTACAGAGGCTTTGGTAAAAGCACCGGTAAACGCGGAGAAAAGGCCATGTTCAACGATATGCAGGTGGTGTATGATTCACTAGTAATGCAATACCACGAAAATCACATGATAGTATATGGAAGAAGTCTTGGCAGCGGATTTGCAGCGAAACTCGCCAGCGATAATTCGCCACGCTATTTAATCCTTGATGCTCCGTTTTATAGTTTTAGAAAAGCCGTTCAGCGTTTCATCCCTATCTTACCAATGAAATATGTTTTACGTTACCAGTTGCAAACTTATAAATGGATTCGAAAAGTTAATTGCCATACCTACATTTTACATGGCACTAAAGATTGGCTGATTCCGATAAAACAAAGCGAACAACTTCAAAAATTAAATCCGCATAAAATAACACTGATTGAAATACAGGGAGGAGGACATAACAATCTTCCCACATTTCCTCAATATCATAATTTCATTCGGGACATTTTAGCGCCATAGTGTAATACCAGGTGTATTAAAAAAATTAAAAGGTTAGTAAGGGATGACGAATAAATCTGTAAAAAGAAAAATTTTTCGCTGGACAAAAATCATAATCATTACTTATTGTTCCGTGGGAATTGCCTTGTACTATCTGCAGGAAAAATTAATGCTTCATCCCTCGCCTCTTTCTGCTGGCTATAAATTCAATTTTAATATTCCTTTCAAGGAGGTGAACATCCCTCTAAATGCAAAAGATAATCTCAATCTTGTTCAGTTTTTACCGCGGGATTCCATGCGGAAGGGCGTTGTTCTATATTTTCATGGCAACCGTGACAATATAAACCGTTACGCGAAATACGCTGCAAATTTTACCAATCATGGATATGAAGTATGGATGATGGATTATCCCGGTTATGGAAAAACCACCGGAGAGTTTACTGAACAAAATGTATATCTGCAGGCAAAAGAAATATACAAGCTGGCAAATTCCAAATTCGGTCATGACAGCATTATCGTGTATGGCAAGTCGTTAGGTTCTGGTATTGCATCTTATCTTGCTTCCAAAAAGAACTGCAAGCGACTCATTCTTGAAACACCTTATTATAGTATTCCCGATTTGTTTAGAAGTTATGCTTCAATATACCCGGTAGACGCCATGACTCATTTTAAATTTCCAACCGGTGAATATCTCAAAGAAGTTATCGCTCCTATTACAATTTTTCACGGCAACAACGATGGAGTAATTCCTTATAGTTGTGCCGCAAAACTCAGGAAGGTTTTAAAAACGGGAGATGAGTTTATTACGATTGATAAAGGCGAACACAATAATCTAAACGATTTTGAATTGTTTCATAAAAAACTCGATTCTCTTCTTTTGCTTTAAAATCATTTTACTTTAAATGCAACAAAATAATAGTTATTGGCTGCGCCTATTAATTCAAGATCAAAATAATACGAGTCTACAAAATTTTTATAAGCCATAAACTCATGAGTGGGCACTACAAACTCGTCAAAGAAAATAATGTCGTCTTTTTTTAAAAAAGGGGCAAGGCTGGTAAGCACGAACAATGTAGCTGTGTATAAATCCGCATCCAACATTACAACGGTTTTTTTGCAATTATCAAAGCTCCTTAGAAAACCGGGAAGCGTTTGTTGAAATAATCCCTGGTAAAATTTTCCCCTTTCATCTTTTATCGCCGGAATGTTATTACTATTTGCGAATGTTCCTTTCTTATAAAGACCGAAGTCTTCCGGCAGGCCGGTAAACGTATCGAAGCCATGAAACTTTGAACCGGGATGAGGATTCATATTCATCCACCAGTTAAAAGAATGTCCATCTGCAACGCCAAATTCAAGATAATTTATTGAAAGATTTAAAACTTCTATTTCAATAACATGCTTATATAAATCGAAACGTTTATTGTAATCCCATTTTGTTGGAAAGTCGTTAAATGCAATCTTTTTATTTTCATCAGCCCATTTTGAAAGTCGCGTCATCCATGCCATTTGAAGCCATATACCCGTAAACCAGGAATATAAAACGTGTAATTTTAACCGGATAAATGTTGATTTGAGAAAACGAATTATGGTAAACTTCATACAGCAAATATATCTTTCTATAGTTCTTTTAATTCCGTTGAAGTTCCTGACACTGTAAGTTGGTATTTTACTCCAATTTTCAAAGCATAATTTTCTCTTTCATGGCTTACGGGGAAATTAAAACACACCAGGTAATCGTATTCTTTTACAATATTGCTTATCACCTCTTCTGTTGTTTCCCCAAAGGGAGTGGTTGTGTCTTTCATATCCGTAAACTTTCCCACAATTAATCCTTTAAGTTTATCCAGTTTACCGCTTCGTTTTAACTGGTACATCATACGATCAACATTATAAATATATTCACCCACATCTTCAATAAATAAAATTTTATCTTTTGTTGATATATCTGAAGGTGTTCCAACCAAGTGGGCCAACAAAGCTAAATTTCCTCCGATTAAATTTCCGCTAACTTTTCCGTTCCGGTTAAAAACACTTCCCTCACACGAGTAATTCGCTTTTCTCCCAAGCAGCGCATCATGGAGGCTTTCAATGTATTGATTTGTATTTTCACCATCATTAAATGCAGCAGCCATTGGTGCATGCAATGATGCAATTTTGTAATTTGAAAGTAAATGACTCTGAATAACAGTAATATCACTAAAGCCAATTATCCATTTTGGATTTTTTCTAAACTTTTTAAACTTGAGTCTATCAATAATCCTCCCAACTCCATAACCGCCTCTTGCACAAAAGATGGCCTTAATGTTATCATCGTCCATCATCTGCTGAAGGTCTGCAATTCGCTCTTTATCGGGTCCGGAGAAATAATTAAACTGGTCTCCCAGAGTTTTTCCAACAACCACCCTGAAGTGCCAGGCTTTCAGCGTCTCAATAGCCGTCGCCGCTTTTTCATAAGGCATATACCCGGCAGGACATAGTATACCGATTGTATCACCTGGCTTTAAATATGGAGGAACTGTAATCAATATTTAATATTTTAATGCTGAACCCTAATCAAACTGTGATAACTATTCGGGCAACTATTTAAACTTCTTTTAAAGCAACCCTGCTTTCTGAAACATCTAATTCATGTTTTACGCCGCACTTTAATGCATAATTTTCTCTTTGATGGCCCACAGGAAAATCAAAGCAAACAGGATAATTATATTCTTTTACTTTTTCAAGAACCATCTCATATACCGTTTTACCAAAATCTTCTCCTGGGTCATCAGGCTTTATCTTGTTGAATCCGCCCACAATCAAAGCCTTCAACTTATCCAGTTTACCGCTCCTTTTTAAATTCCACAGCATCCTGTCAATACTGTACAGGTATTCTTCAACTTCTTCTATAAATAAAATTTTACCATCGGTGGTAATATCAGATTTTGTTGCGGCAAGATTTTGAAGTATAGACAAATTTCCGCCTATGAGTATTCCTTGTGCCACACCTTTTATGTTGGCGGCAACGGGTACGGCAGCATATTGCATCTTCTCTCCTGTTAAACATTTTCTTATGGAATCGATTGAATCAATTTGTTGTTGTGTTGCCGTACTCCAGTCAGATGGAAAGCTATTACACATTTTCGAATGAATAGATGCTATACCAAAATTTTCATTTATATGCGAATGAAAAACGGTCGCATCACTAAAGCCTATTATCCATTTAGGATGCCTGCAAAATTTTTTAAAATTAATTACATCAATGATCCTTACGGCTCCATAACCACCCCTGCCAAGCATAACCGCTTTTATCGAATCATCGTCTATCATATTTTGAAAATCAGTGGCTCGTTGCTCATCGCTTCCCCCAAAGGTAAAATCTTTTGCACCAACGGTGGCGCCTACACGAATTTTAAAACCCCACTCTTTCATCTTGTCAATAGCCGGTTGTACGTCCTCAAGGGTTATGTAGCCTGATGGGCAGGTTATTCCTATAGTATCCCCTTTCTTTAAGTAAGGTGGTGTTTCGCCTTTATGAGCCGGTTTATCACGAATTATTTTTTCGGGAAATGCAGACGTAACAGTTACTAATGGAACTATGGCAGAAAGAAAATCTTTACGTTTCATTAATTAAGTTTCATCAATTAAAGTTCAAAACCCATTCCCGCTTTCAATGCTTTTTGATATTTACGCAAATCAAATTTATAATAATACGGGGCCTTATGGGCTACACCTTTTTTTGTTTCATCAAGTCTTCTTAAAATGCCGGTGCCGAGAATTTTTCTTTGAAAATTCCTCCGGTCTAATTTCCGATTCAAAATTGTTTCATACAATTTCTGCAACTCTGGCATTGTAAATTTTGATGAAAGGAGGTTATAACCAATGGGTTGAAAATTAAGCTGAGCCTGCAAATTTTTCAGCGCTTTGTTTAATATTTGATGATGATCCAAAATCATGTTTGGTATATCATTAATATTAAACCACTCACAGGAATCAGAAAATATATCGGCGACCGGCTGCACCTTTGTGAAATCGACTAATGCACTATACCCTACAGTTATAAATCTTTCGAACATCCAGCTTTCGTCGGCTTTAACGCCAATATTATTCAGAAAAGTCTGATTTATTTTTTTTGTAGACCTGCCGGGGTCACTAAACACGTAGAATTGCTGAAGATATATATTATCTAACCCCGTCCTTTCCTTTAATATACGTTCCGCTGCGGTATCCATGGGCTCTTCCTTTAAAATAAAACCGCCGGGTAATGCCCATTTTCCTGCATACTTTGCTTTAAGGAGTAACACTTTTAATTCATTCTCGCAAAACCCAAATATGACACAGTCCACAGAAATATGACGCAGGTATTTTTCGTGTCCTTTAAAAAAATGTTCTTTTAACTCTTCATGAAAATCCATAAATACAAATAGGCTGTAAAGTAAATTTTAAAATTAAATTATTCTAAATTAAAAAAAAGATTTATCATTGTGTCATAATAACGCAATGAAAAAATAAAAAATTATCAATGAAAAAGTTAATTACGTATTTGCTTGCTATGTTAATCAGCTATACCGTTGCTGCACAAAATGACTATTCTGCCAAATCAAAAGAGTTGGTAAGTAAAATGAGCCTTGAAGAAAAAGCCAAGCTGGTTGTTGGTAACGGTTTTAAAATTCCGGGCATGCCGCCACAAGGACCGGTTATAGGGCAAACGCAGGATAAGGTGGCCGGTGCAGCGGGAACAACCTTTGCTATTCCGCGTTTAGGTATTCCATCAATTGTACTTTCAGATGGACCTGCAGGCGTGAGAATTGATTCTATCCGAAAAGATAATCATTCAAAAACTTATTACGCGACTGCATGGCCGGTGGCCACATTACTGGCATCATCCTGGGATACGGCTTTGGTGAAAAATATGGGAACTGCTTTTGGAAGCGAAGTACGTGATTATGGAATTGATATCATATTAGGCCCCGGATTG
The DNA here is from genome assembly GCA_038258875.1 of Chitinophagales bacterium. Lineage (GTDB taxonomy): Bacteria > Bacteroidota > Bacteroidia > Chitinophagales > Chitinophagaceae > Ginsengibacter. The sequence continues at coordinate 15 of JBBSPK010000120.1, read as the reverse complement.
AACATCCATCGAAAT
>JBBSPK010000119.1:0-10144 GCA_038258875.1 Chitinophagales bacterium | reverse complement strand
GGGCCATTCATCAGATACAGTTCGGGGTTTGTCCGGGCTGCAGTTTTAAGGGCAGTAGCGTCAAGGCTCAACACAGGCAAGTCATATTTATTTCTTTCATTAAAAAACTGCTGAGCTGCCGTAGCCTGCGTTGCGATAATTAACAAAGGAATATTTTTATTTTTTGCTGAACTATATATCGCCGTAAAATTATTTAGCCAGTAATCAGTACCTGTTGAAAGGTCTTTTAGAAAAAATAAATAATATTGCCCCGGTGTATTTAGTATAGCATCTGTAGAATCGTTGCCTGAAAGTGTTGTGAGATAAAAATCTTTTACAGGAGGTTCATTGTTACTTCCTTTTTCTACAATAACATCCTCTCTCTTTACAAATTCCCACGTTGAATCCGGCAAATTTTTTGCTGAAAATTCATTTTCCTTTCCATCTTTTTTATAAAAAAATTTGAACTCTTTTTTATCGGGAATAGCATTCGCAGGCATTTTTCTCAACTCAATTAAATTGTTTCCTTTTTTGAAAGGAAGACAATCAACAACAGGCAAATGCCGCAAAACAAACCATTGAAAACCGAGAACTATAAAAACAGAAATAACAAAAATTAAAAAATTTGCGCCCGGTGTTAAGACAGGCTTCATATATCTTACTCCAAAAAATATAAGTAGGATGAGTGCAAATAAAATTAGATCCTTAATAAATGATTGCATAGCGGTTAATGGAATACAATCTCCAAAACAGCCACAGGTTGCTATCTTACCCGACAGGACCGCATAACCGGTTAAAAAACTAAAAAAAATAATTAATAATAGAAGAAGCAGGCTGAAAAATCTTTTCCATAAACCGAGTAAAATACCGACACCCACCATAATCTCCAGCGTTATCGTAATTATTGAAAATGGAAGTGCATAATTATTAAGCCAGTTCATGATACCGATAAGTGATGCGTTCTGCGCCCACACATCAAAAAATTCCTGCATTTTATAAGAAAGCCCTAATGGATCATTTGCTTTAACCAATCCAGAAAAAATAAAAAGGACACCTACAAAAATTCGTGCTATGTTAACCAATATTTTCATTTTGTATTTTTTAAATGGTAAGCGCTTTTATAAACCTGCGGTATCTGTGGATAATATTAACGCAAAAAGCGCATAATTAATGATGTCGCCATAATTTGCATCAATGCCCTCGCTAACCAGCGTTTTGCCATCGTTTTGTATAATCTGTTTTATGCGAAGCACCTTAGCCAGGATAAGATCCACAAAACTTTCCTGGCTCATATCTCTCCATGCTTCTCCATAATCATGATTTTTATCTTCCATTAATTTTTTAGCTCGTGAAACTTTTCCATCATATAACCGTGTGACTTCCTCCAGTGGAATTTCTTCTATTTCATCATCGTTTATATCAAGTTGTATCAAGCCGATAATCCCATAGTTTACTATTCCTTTAAACTCAGCGCTTATATCATCATTGATTTTTTGTGCTCCGATTTCCTGTATATTTCTTATTCGCTTTGCCTTTATATAAACCTGGTCGGCTATTGAAATTGTGCGATACACTCTCCACGAGGTGCCATAGTCTTTTGTTTTCTCCAGGAAAATTTCCCTGCAGCTTTTAATTGCACTGTCGTATTGTTGATCGGTTGTAACTTGCATCATAATTATCGACAAATTTAATCATAAACGCACAATGTTTTCATTGAACTGTAAAGAGAAACTGGTATTAATTGAAAGACCAATGATAATGGGGATATTGAATATTACCAATGATTCTTTTTATGCAGGAAGCAGGATGCAAAATATGGAAGAGATAGTAAGTAAGGCACGACAAATGATAGAAGAAGGTGCAGATATTCTTGATATTGGCGGGCAAAGCACAAGGCCGGGCAGTGAACGAATTTCCGAAGAAGATGAAAAACAAAAAGTCTTGCCGGTTATTGAAATGCTTATAAAAAATTTTGATACAGTAGTACTGTCAATTGATACTTATCATTCAGGCGTTGCAAGAGCGGCGGTAAATGCAGGTGCTTCTATCGTAAATGATATAAGCGCAGGTACTATGGATAAGCGTATGATCGAGACAGTAGCATTGCTTGGAGTTCCTTATATATGCATGCACATGAAGGGTGTTCCTGAAACGATGCAGGATAACGTTGAATATGAGAATGTAGTAAGGGAAGTTCTTGACTTTTTTATACAAAAGACAAATGAATGCAGGTTAGCCGGCATTAATGACGTAATTATAGATCCGGGGTTTGGTTTTGCAAAGACAATGGCGCACAACTTTACTTTACTTCAAAATCTACATGTATTAAGGGTGCTTGACAGGCCCATAATGGCAGGGCTTTCAAGGAAAGCCACCATTTATAAAACACTCCAAATAAGTGCTGAAGATTCATTGAATGGCACTACCGTATTGAACACGGTTGCCCTGCAAAATGGTGCGAACCTGCTTCGTGTTCATGACGTAAAGCAAGCGAAAGAAGCAGTTATACTTTTTGAAGCTTACGGTAAAGCATAAACGCCCCGCTATGCGGGGCGTTTATTAAAAATTATAATTAAGATTTTATTTTCCCGGTTGTGGTTTTTGTTGCAAACTTCTTTCCCTTTGTTGCAATTGCTGTTGCAGCATCATCATTTTTTGCTGTTCTTCCATTTTTTTTCTAAACTCATCTTTAGATAAAACATCAGCCACCGAAACTTCAAACATAAGCGGGGTATTCGGCTTTATATCAGGTCCCTGGCCTCTTGAGCCATAAGCTAAATAAGAAGGAATGAACAATTTGCCTGTTCCACCCTTTTTGAAATAAACAAGCCCGTCAGACCAGCCTTCAATAGCGCCTCTTTCACCAACAACAAAAGTGTAAGGCTTTACAGACTTGCCGGTGGAATCATAACTCTCATCGAAAATCTTTCCATCAAGAGTCATTCCCTTGTAATCAACAGAAATTGCTTTTCCGCTGTCTATCGCAGGGCCTTCGCCGGGATTTTGAATTTCAACATAGGTCCCTTTTGCAGTTTTAGTTGCTTTGATATTATTTTTAGCGAGGTAGTCACTGATTGTTTTGTCATCAATCTCCTTTTGTTTTATTACAGACGTTGAGTCAATCCTCCTGATACTTTGAACGGATTCATTTTTCATGGAAACAACCTTAGAGGAATCTTTAATGATATCAATTATCTTAAAACGATACCCAACAAAATTCCCTTTCTTCATGAAGGGTGGTAACTGGTTAAATTTTAAAATTGTATCCGTAGACATCCGGGTTACAATGCTGTCCCCTTTCCTGGCAGAAGTGAAAATTCCAACATATTCAGCAGGTAATTTCAGTGAATCAATTTCTACTACCTGGGCAACGGAATCGTAGGGCGTTCCCATTAATGAGTCGTTATAATAACTGTAAGCTTTAAATTGAATGGCGTTTCCATACTTCACATCATCGCCACCGTTTCCGCCTACAACCTTGTACTCAAGGCCATTTTTTGTTTTTTTAAATCTTTGATCTGTACAACCTGCAGCCAATATTAATATTGCTAATGCTGCCAGGCTAAGTGATTTGTTCATTTTTTATTTTTTATTTTTATAATTATTAACTCGTTAGTTGTTCTTTATTTTCTTTAATAGCAATTTTAAATTTTTTCACTATTTCCTCCAAAGGCTCGCTGTTTTTTCCACCGGCTGCATTAAAATGTCCGCCACCGTTAAAATATTTTCGGGCGAAAGTATTTACATCAAAACCTCCTTTGCTTCTGAAAGAACTTTTACGTTCATCGCCGCGATCAATAATTATTGCAGCCAGTTTTATACCTTTTATACTAAGGGGAAAATTTACTAATCCTTCCGTATCTCCTGTTTTTACATTGTATTTAATAAGATCAATCTGGGGAATGGCAATAAGCGCAGTATTATATTCGTAAAAAACTTCCATACGGTTGAGTAAGATGTTTCCAAAAAAACGAAAACGCCCTTCCAGGAAATTATCAAATAAGTTTTCATGAATCTGGCTATGCTGTAGTCCCCTGTCCTTAAGGTCGGCGATCATCCGGTGAACACTTGATGAGGTAGAATTAAATCTGAATGATCCCGTATCTGTCATAACGCCTGCGTATAAACATTCGGCAACCTGCGTATTGATTTTCTCCGAGTGTCCGCCCGCTACAATAAAATCATAGACCATTTCAGCAGTCGAACTTTTATTTTCATCGCTTATTCCAAAATCAAATGCTTTGATCTGGGGTTGCTGATGATGATCGATTAATATTTTTATACCCTTAAATGATTCAAGAAACGGTTCCATTTTTTTTGCCCGGTTCAGCACATTAAAATCAAGGCAGAAAATCCATTCTGCCTCGTTTAAAACCGACTTTGCTTTATCTGTTTGCATTTCATAATCGAGCACTTTTTTTCCTCCCGGCATCCAGCTTAAAAATGCGGGCCAGTTGGTGGGTGAAATTACCGTAACTGTATGGCCAAACTGTACAAGAAACTGGTATAATCCAAGGCCTGAGCCCATAGCATCTGCATCTGGCTTTTGATGGAAAGTAATTACGATTTTCTTTGGCTGTTCTAATAACGGAAATATTTCACTGATGGGCTTCATAAAAGGCTGCAAAAGTAGCTTAAAAAAGCTAATGTGAAAATTTGAAATTGGCCAAAGTAAAATAAAATGAGATAATTATTAAGAACGGTAAGTTAAAATTATTTACTAAGGTCGCCGCCGGCATTATCTTCCACACTTTATACCGGTTTTACAACGATAATCTTTAGACGTTTTCTATTGGCTCCAGGTATTATTATCAACATTAATATCAGGGAAAATATGTTCAGGATCTATTTTAACTGACTTCAAACGCTCAGTCGTGTTTAATTTTTCAACCCATTTATTTCCATTTTGCCACACCTCAACAGGCACTTTAACCGTTCCGGTTGTTCCGCTAACGGTTTCATACTGCAGGTAAATGGGCATAGCCATCCTGTCAAGATTTTCAATTGTAACAAGAGCGCCCTGCGTGGAATCGCCTCTTACATATTTTACACCTGTTATGGCCTGGTCGAGTTTATAGTTTTCTATAAACATTTCCTTCCAGAACCAGCCTAAATCTTCTCCCCCAACATTTTCCATGGTTCTGAAAAAATCCCAGGGTGTCGGGTGCTTATAAGCCCATCTTTTTACATAAGTTTGAAATGCATAGTCAAATAATTTAGGCCCAAGAATTTCATCTCTCAAAAGCGTTAATGCATAGCCTGGTTTTGTATATAGCGAAAGCCCAATATTAAATTCCTTTAATGCATCCGGTTCACTCATTACAGTTTCAGAATTTTCATTAAACATATATTTATAAAAGAAGATTTTATTTTGTGGGCGTGGCTTGTACTCACCATTATTGAAATCGAGTGAAGCAAGTGAATTAATAAAAGTATTAAAACCCTCATCCATCCATCCATATTTTCTCTCATTGCTTCCTACAATCATTGGAAACCACGTATGCCCAAATTCATGATCCGTGACTCCAAATAACCCGGAGCCCCTGGCTTTATATCCACAAAATACGATGCTGGGATATTCCATGCCTCCAATATCAGCTGCAACATTTGTGGCAGTATTGTATGGATATTCATACCACCTTTTGGAATAATTTTCTATGCTTCCCTTCGTATATTCCGTGGCTCTGCCCCATGCACTATCGCCCGCTGATTCTTCCGGATAAACGCTCATCGCCAGGGCTTTTCTTCCCGATGGAAGATTCATTCTTGCTGCGTCCCATATAAAAGATTTGGAAGCAGCCCATGAAACATCTCTCGCATTTTTTAATTTAAAGTGCCACGTGATATTTCCCTTTTGCGGACGGGATAAAGGATCGGTAACTTCTGCGGCAGTACGTATCATGACCGTTTTGTCACTTTGCCTTGCCTGTGCCAGTCTCCTTATTTGAGTGGGCGTTAATACTTCCTGCGGATTTTGTAGCTCCCCTGAGCCAACAATAAGTTCATTGGCCGGTGCAGTAATGGTATAATCGTAATCACCGTAATCCAGATAAAATTCTCCTGCGCCTAAATAAGGCAATGTATTCCATCCTTCAACATCATCATACACGCACATACGCGGATACCATTGTGCAACTGCATAAATTTTCCCGTTTTTTGTATCGAGAATTCCTGTTCTGTCTGATCCATGTTCAGGTATTGCAAACGAATAATTTATTTTAAAGCTTACAGTGCCACCGTTCGCTGCAAGAGGCCTTGGCAGCCTGACCTGCATTCTTGTGTCGGAAATAATATTTGTCAGGTTTACTTCGGTTGCTTTTTCTTTTACGCCTGGCAACATTTTAACTGAATGTATTTTATACCCACCGTCGAATGTTGAATTTACATCACCGTACCTGCTTCTACCCGTAGCGGGTGTTTTAGCCTGCCCACGGGATTCAAGATTGTATAGGTTTTGATCAAGATATAACCACAAAAATTGCATCGCCTGCGGGCTATTATTAACATAGGTAATAGTAACAGTCCCGCTGATCTCATCTTTTATATCATCGAAGATTGCGGCTATTTTATAGTTAGCTTTGTTGGTCCAGTATTTTGCGCCTGGTTCACCATCAGCGGCACGAAATTCATTTACAGAGGACGGGTAAAAATTGGGTGTAAATAAATCGTGGGGATCATAAGTTGAAACTGAGGTCTGTGCCGCCGCAGATGAGCCAATAAATACAAGAAGTCCAAATAAAAATTTTTTAGTAATCATGCCTTATTGAATTATTATTGTTTGTACTTTATATGGTATAAAAAAAAATCTAAATCTCAATTCCTAAATCTCAATTCCTAAATCTCAATTCCTAAATCCTAATTCCAAATTCCTACTCTAATCCCATTTCTTAAGAAGGTTTTTTCCCTCGTTTTTTATTTTTTCATCGTCCTGTGTTTTATCTGGCAGGGTAAGCATCACCGTTAGGTTTTGTCTTGCAATATTTTCTTCGTTCTTTTTCTTGTAAGCCTTTGCCAGTGAAAGATAATTCATGATAAAACCGGGGTTTAATGATTTTGATTTTTCCATGCATTTAATTGCATCGTCAATACTTGCAGGGGGAAGTGATCCAAAAAAAATCTTCACAGCTGTACGTTCAAAATAGTTAAGGTTATTAATTTCATAATACCATTTACCCAACAAAAACCAGGGCTTATAATTTTGAGGATCATATTGAATCGAAAGGTCAGCATACTTTTTAATATCCTTTACTGCCTCTATTTTTTCTTTTCCGCCTTTACGCATGGCTTCTCTTCCCATTACCAGAGCCATAACAAAATTTGCTTCAGAAGATGAAGGATTTAATTGCAAGGCTGACCGGGCATAGGTTTTGGCCGCTGAGAAATAATCGTCCTGTTTTACTTTATCATCTTTTAGCCTGCCTCCTATCCTGCTGCACAACTCACTACACTTACATAAGACATACACATTTGAAGGCTGAATTTTGAGTGCGTCTTTATATTTAACAACAGCCTGAGCATCCTTCATGGAAGCATCCAACTGGTCAGCTTCTTTAATAATTGTATTTGCATCCTGGGCGTGTAAAGCTGAAAATGCACATAAAGAAATAAAAAAAAGGAATTTTAATTTTATAGTTTTCATAGACTGGAATTCCATTTTAAAACTGCCTTTGCCAGTTTACCGCTGCTGTTCCCTGGATTCCTTCAATAGGGGGATTCATTTTTTTAATAGAAATATTAATAGATCTTATTTGCGGAAATTCATTGTGAATCTCATTTCCGATTTCCATAACAACGGTTTCAAGCAAGGGCGTGGGTACACTCATTCTTTCCCTTATAATATTATAAATATCTGTGTAATTGATCGTGTCGTTTATTGAATTAATCACATGTTGTTCTTCATGAAACACCACAGATGCATCTATCACATAATCATTGCCCAATATTTTTTCTTCATCGTGAATGCCATGAAATGAATTAAACCGGAGATCGTGCAGTTGTACAGTAATCATAGTTAATGTTTTTGCACCTCCTCACTTGTATTTACTGCTGCGTGGTTTGATAGACGTTCATGTTCAAGCGCACTCAAATACCGTTCTGCATCCAGAGCCGCCATACATCCACTTCCGGCAGCAGTTACAGCCTGCCTGTAAATTTTGTCCTGCAAATCGCCCGAAACAAACACGCCCTTAATATTTGTTTTCGTGGAGCCCGGTATCGTTTTTACATAACCACTTTCATCCATATCAAGCCAACCTTTCACAATATCAGAGTTGGGTTTATGCCCGATTGCAGCGAAGTAAGCGCTAACCGGGATCTCTTTTTTTTCTCCTGTTTTATTATTTTCAATTCGAACCGCTTCTACTTTATCGTGCCCGAGTATTTCATCAACTTCGGTATTCCAGTATAATTTAATATTTGAAGTGTTTAATACTCTTTCCTGCATTATTTTACTCGCTCTCATTTCATCGCGACGCACAAACATGTGAACCACACTGCAAATTTTACTAAGGTATAATGCTTCCTCTGCCGCGGTATCGCCGCCGCCTACAATACACACTTCTTTTGTTTTGAAGAAAAATCCGTCACATACGGCACAGGCGCTTACACCGTGTCCGTTCAGTCTTTGCTCACTCTCAAGGCCCAGCCATTGGGCACTTGCTCCCGTCGATAGAATAACGGCATCTGCTTCAATCCATTTCTCTTCATCAATTTGAACTTTTAAAGGTGACACAGAAAAATCGACCTCGGTCGCAAGGCCATAACGAATATCGGTACCCATTCGTTTGGCTTGCTTTTCAAAATCAATCATCATATCCGGCCCCTGCACTCCATCAGGATAGCCAGGATAGTTTTCAACTTCAGTCGTAATAGTAAGCTGGCCTCCTGGCTGTATTCCCTGGTACAGAACGGGTTTTAGGTTTGCCCTCGCTGCATAAATTGCAGCGGTATAGCCCGCAGGACCCGAACCAATAATCAGGCAGTGTATGTGTTCATTCGCTGTATCCATGAATTAAAAATATAATTTTCAAATGTAAACTTTTTGAGTATGAAAACATCCTTCCATTCTATATCGAAATCATAAAAATTAGTTGGGAATTTCCAGTGTCTTAAAACCTGCTGCATAGCCACAAAAGGCCCCCAGCGCTCCATTAGAAATATTTCCCAAAACTTTATTAGGTGATGCGAACGGATTACCAATACTTTGATAAGCAAACTCCATCGTTAGCCAGAACTGGTAAGTAGTGCGATCTATGTTACTCAATTTTAAAGTTACCCTGTCGCCGCGGTGAAAAAAGTTTTTATCAAAGGGCACCGGGTCATTGCGATTGATGCCTGGATCAACTTTCAAATCATAGGTAGTGCCGTCGATCAGCTGATCATCAAAAACCGATTGTACCCCCGGAAGAAAAGGCCCATTATTTGTTTGGGTATAATATCTGATATAATTACCCAATCCTGGCGGATCGGTAGCCCTCACCATAACATTAACTTCCGTGCTATCATCTGCAAAAGGGGTCGGTACCCACCAAAGAGAATCAATCTTTTTTGTGAGCGCCGGAATAGTTGTTGTGGCAGTATACTCTTTTCCGGCAACTATCACTTTCAGGTCGTAGGCTGTATTGAATTCACCTAAAAATGATGACGATAAATTTGCTGTATCTATTGTATAAAAGTAAACACGAAATCCACCGGAAGAATCTATAGGGTACTCCCGGAGCTTTTGGGTTTGCGTTCCGTTAGAAATAAAAACATCAGCATCGTGAACAAACGAAGTATCCAATGCTGCGGGATTAATATTACTGAAATAATCAAAACTTTTGGAAAGCACCACAACCGGCGGTTGACTACTTTCAATACTGGCATCCACAACCAAAACATCCGGAACAACCTTTAATTTAAAATCAATATTCTTTTCGCACGAACACAAACATCCCAAGCAAAAAAGGAAAGCTATGAATTTCATGGGTGCAAAATTATTGAAAATAAGGTGATGCATAATTTCCTGACTTCCTCACTGGGACACCGAAGGCAAATTGAATAATTTTAGTAAATCCGTTTGTTCCTGTTTTTTGATTATTAGCCGTGTGTGTGTTTTATGATAGTATGGAGTTGTTATATTCATTGAATAAATTGTTTTTAAAATACTGATTGATTTTTCTGGGCT
>JBBSPK010000118.1:0-10175 GCA_038258875.1 Chitinophagales bacterium | reverse complement strand
CGGCTATTATGCAAATGCTGCTCAACGGTGGTACGTTTATGGGTAGGCGTTATATCAATGCAGAAACAATAAAACTTTTTTCTGCATATAACAGCACTATAAGCCGTCGTGGCCTTGGTTTTGATAAACCGGAGAAAGATAATGCCACTAGGAAAGAACCATACCCGGCAAAATCTGTTTCGCCTCTCGCCATTGGCCACACCGGTTATACGGGAACATGTGTATGGGCCGATCCAAAATATAATATTGTATTTATATTTTTAAGTAACCGCGTAAACCCCGGTGGCGGTGAAAATTTAAAGTTGCTCCATATGAATATTCGCGGAAAAATACAGGAAGCCATATATAATGCAATGGAACAGTAACAGAATGTTTTAATTTTACAATGTGCCTTCCTCTTCTCCGCGGGAGGAGGCCAGGATCTTAGAAAACGATTGCGCAATTAATAAACCTTTCTACAATGGAATATCCTTTTCAGATAACAACTCATGAACAGTACAAAGAACAGTACCAAAAAAGTGTAGACAATCCCGAATCCTTCTGGGCAGAAGTTGCAGAGAATTTTCTCTGGAGAAAAAAATGGGACAAGGTTCTTGAATGGAATTTCAAAGAACCAAAAATTGAGTGGTTCAAGGGCGCTAAGTTGAATATTACTGAAAATTGTATTGACCGGCATCTTGAAAAACTGGGCGATAAACCTGCTATAATCTGGGAACCGAATAACCCTGAAGAACGGACAAGAGTGGTCACCTATTCAAGATTACATAAAAGAGTTTGCCAGTTTGCCCAGGTGTTGCTTAATAATGGCGTTAAAAAAGGTGATCGTGTTTGTATTTACATGGGTATGGTACCTGAACTGGCTTATGCTGTATTAGGCTGCGCAAGAATTGGCGCTATCCACAGTGTTATTTTTGGGGGCTTCTCGGCGCAAAGTATTGCCGACCGCCTGGAAGATGCGAATGCTGAATTTATTGTAACCTGCGATGGTGCTTATCGTGGTGGTAAAGACATTCCTTTAAAAAGCATTATTGATGATGCATTAATTGGCAATAAAACGGTAAAAAGAGTAATTGTTTACACGCGGACAAGAACACCGGTTTCGATGATTAAAGGCCGGGATGTTTGGTGGGAAGATGAAATGGACCATGCATTATCACAAATAGAAAAGAATAATGTTGTCACCATGCCGGCTGTTGAAATGGATGCAGAAGATCCACTTTTTATTTTATATACTTCAGGTTCTACCGGAAAGCCAAAAGGCGTAGTGCATACCTGCGGGGGTTATATGGTTTGGACAACGTATACTTTTGTAAATGTCTTTCAATATAAGCCAGGCCAAGTACATTTTTGTACAGCAGATATAGGGTGGATTACCGGGCATAGCTATATAGTATATGGGCCCTTAAGTGCGGGCGCTACCAGTGTAATGTTTGAAGGAATTCCTACCTGGCCCGATGCAGGCCGCTTTTGGGAAATCGTTGATAAATACAAAATAAGTATTATTTATACAGCACCTACTGCTATCAGGAGCCTGATGAGTTATGGTTTGGATCTACTGAAAGGAAAAGATATGTCGTCATTAAAAGTACTGGGGACCGTTGGCGAACCCATAAATGAAGAAGCATGGCATTGGTATAATGAGAATATTGGGAAAAAGAAATGCCCCGTTGTGGATACATGGTGGCAAACTGAAACTAGTGGAATCTTAATTTCAAATATTGCGGGTGTAACTCCTGCGAAACCCAGTTGGGCTACGCTGCCAATGCCGGGCGTACAACCATTACTGGTAGATGAACGCGGAAAAGAAATAACGGAGCCGGATGAGAACGGTTTACTGAAAGGTAACTTGTGCATTAGGGCGCCGTGGCCCGGAATTTTAAGAACAACGTATGGTGATCATGAGCGATGCCGTACGAATTATTTCGCGACTTATGAAAATCTGTATTTCACCGGTGATGGGGCATTAAAAGATAAAGACGGGAACTACAGGATTACAGGCAGGGTTGATGATGTACTTAACGTAAGCGGCCACCGTATTGGAACCGCAGAAGTAGAAAATGCCATTAACATGCATTCCAGCGTTGTTGAAAGTGCTGTCGTTGGGTATCCCCATAATATTAAGGGGCAGGGCATTTATGCTTTTGTGATTACTGAAAAAAAACACCCGGAAGATGAACTTGCCAAAAAGGATATTATAGAAACCGTTACAAGAATTATTGGCCCTATCGCCAGGCCTGATAAAATTCAATTTGTAAATGGACTTCCTAAAACCAGGAGCGGAAAAATTATGCGTCGCATACTTCGCAAAATTGCCGAAGGGGAGACTGAAAATCTCGGAGATACAAGTACGTTACTCGACCCCGGTATAGTTGATGAGATCAAAAATGAGAAAGTATAATTTTATCTGAATCCTATTTTATCTTTTCTTAAAAGTTATAAATTTGATGAAGGCGAGGGATGCTATTAAAATTATAGAAAAAGATGGGTGGTTTTTAGTTCGTCAAAAGGAAGCCATAAGCAGTACAAACATCCTCTTAAGAAAGGGCTGGTTACTATTGCGGTACACAAACAAAGTGACGAGATAGCGCAAAGCACTTTAAACAGTATATTTAAGCAAGCTCAAATAGAAAAATAATGAGAAAATATTTAGTAGTTTATGAAAAAACAATAACTGGTTATTCTGCATATGTGCCGGACTTGCCGGGTGTGATTGCAACAGGAAAAACAAAATCTATTGTTGAAAAAAATATTTTTGATGCGATCCAATTTCATTTGGAAGGGCTAAAAGAAGAAAATTTTCGTATTCCAAAAGCTAATGCAGAAAGTGAAATGTTTGTTTTCCCATTGTAAATTATATTCCATGGCTTAAGATCACACTATCATTTAACAACTCATTACTTTTGAATATCCCGCCTAATCGCCTCAAGTTCCTTTTTTCTTTATGAAAAGATTTCTCAAATTAATTCTCTGGACTTTTCTTATCTTATTTATACTGATCAATTTTGTAAGCGCCACTAATGCTTACAAGTTTACCCATTATTATAATCCCGGGGAGGTTGTTATAAAAACTGAGAGTCAAAAAGGTTTTTGGGATCATACAAAAGAAATATTTTTCGGGATAAATTTTATTAAGAAAAAAAATGATCCAATACCTGCCGCATTTTCAAAAGTAATTTTCACCACAAAAGATAAAATAAAATTAGAAGGTTGGTACAGGGGAGCTGATAATTCGATTGGCTCTGTGGCTTTATTTCACGGCCACGGAGGAAATAAAACAGATTTGCTTAAAGAAGCGAACTCATTTTTAAGTATGGGCTACAGTGTATTGCTTTTGGACTTCAGGGCGCATGGAAACAGTGGCGGAAATACCTGTACGATTGGTTATCGTGAAGCAGAGGATGTAAAACTTGCTTATACTTTTTTAAAAGATAAAGGAGAAAAAAATATTGTTCTCTGGGGAATATCTATGGGAGCTGCCGCAATAACTCATGCGATAGATGAGTATAATATTCAGCCTACAAAAGTAATCTTAGAAATGCCTTACGCGACAATCGAAGACGCCGTTAAAGCCCGCCTTAGAAATATGAACTTACCTGCACAACCTTTAGCAGTGCTATTAACTTTTTGGGGAGGAATCGAAAATGGTTTCTGGGCATTTAATATGAAGCCCAAAGAATATGTAAAAAAAATACATTGTCCCGTTCTGATGCAGGTAGGGTTGAATGATACAAGAGTTACACCAGGAGAACGGGAAGAAATATTTGAGAATCTACACCAGCCAAAGCAATTGGTAGTTTATAATAATAGTGGCCACGAGTCTCTTTGCGGGAAAGAATATTTAAAATGGTTATCAAGTGTTTCCGCTTTTCTTAACAGCTAACTTCTAAATGCATCCCAAAGATTTATCTATAAACGATTTTGATTATCACCTTCCGGAAGAAAAGATTGCTGCTTTTCCTTTGCCTGAAAGAGATCAATCCAGGTTATTAATTTATAATAATGGCAAAATCACAGAAGATATTTATAGGAATATTGCAGAGCATTTGGCTCGAAATTCTTTTCTCGTTTTCAATGATACCAAAGTTATTAAAGCAAGAATTTTATTTACAAAAAACACAGGCGCTGTAATTGAAATTTTTTGTCTTGAACCTTATGAAGCTATAAACGATTATACTATTATTCTGCAGAAGAAAAATTCTGTAAGATGGAAATGTATGATTGGTGGTGCCGGCAAGTGGAAACAAAAATATCTTGAAAAAGTTTTTTTAATTGATGGCAACGAAGTAAAACTAATGGCTGAGCTGGTTGAAAAATTAAGCGATGCCTACGTTACCGAATTGAGCTGGAACCCGGGTAATTATTCGTTTGCAGAAATTATTGATCACGCAGGTGAAACTCCCTTGCCACCTTACATAAAAAGAAAAGCTGAAGAGAACGACGTGGAAAGGTATCAAACCATTTATTCTCATTATGAAGGTTCGGTTGCCGCACCAACCGCAGGTTTGCATTTTACCGAAAACATATTTTCGGCATTAAAAGAAAAGGAAATTGATACCGGGTTTGTTACGCTCCATGTAGGTGCAGGAACTTTTAAACCAGTTAAAAGTGAAAAGATGGAGGGCCATGAAATGCATGCCGAATGGATGGATGTGTCAACAAATTTTATTGAGCAATTAATTCAAAATATCTCAAACGGAGTCATTTGTATAGGAACAACCTCCGTAAGAAGTATTGAGAGTCTTTATTGGATGGGAATTAAAACGATGCAACAACCCGGCATGTCAATCGAAAATCTCGAAATAAAACAATGGGAAATTTATGAAGATGGCTTGAGAAATATTTCCATTCATGCACAAGAGTCCCTAACATCTTTATTAACTTTTCTTCGGCATAAAAAAACCGAAAGGCTCTTTACAAAAACACAAATTATTATTGCGCCCGGTTATCAGTTCAAAATTATTAATGGAATGGTAACAAATTTTCATCAGCCCAAATCAACTTTGTTATTGTTGGTTGCTGCAATGATTGGTGAAAAATGGCAAGAAGTTTATGACTATGCCCTGGATAATAATTTTAGATTCCTAAGCTATGGAGACGGATGCCTGATTTTTAATGAAAAACAAATGGGCGTCATTTAACTGCTACGTGAATATCTATTTTTCAACGATAGTAACAGGAGTTCCAACGGGTATATAACTATATAAATCTTTGGCTTCAGTATATTTTAAAGAGATGCAACCGTCAGTCCAGTTTTGGAAATAATCAACAGTCCATTCTTCCTGCGGCCTCGTTGCGTGAATGGCAATGCCTCCGCCAATTCTTGCAGTCCTTGGAACCAGCCCTTCAGAAACTCTCTCTTTGAATTTATGAATGCTTTCCTCATTGGGATAATCAAGCAAAAGTTCGAATCCCCATTTAGGATGAATCTTTTTCAGTAAAACTTTAAACTTTCCCTCCGGGGTTCTTTTATCACCTTCCATATATTTATCACGCAGGTCGCTGCTTCCAAATACACATGGATAAGTTGCGTACCACCCTTCATCGTCATATACTTTTAACTCATAGTCTTTTTTAGAAATAACTATTGAATATGGATTATCGGCATGAGTTGTTTTAAACGACCTTTTTGCAAATCCGGTCGTTGAGAATTCATTATACTTCCTGGACGGAACAAAAGAACAGAACAGAAGGGATAAAAATAGGACCGGCAGTATATAGGAGTTACGGTTGTTCATTTCGACGGAAAGCTTTCTGCAATATATTTCAAACGCTATTCGTTACAAAATTATTTCACAAAAAAAATATTGATTTAACTTTTTTTGAACAGGTTAACTATTGATTCGTATCAATCCCATTCGGCTTCGGCTTTTACCCTTTGCCGATCAACTTTTTTACTGATGTAAATACTTATTTCATATAGAATAATTAGCGGTACAGATACGATAGCCTGGCTTGTCCAGTCGGGAGAAGGTGTAATTACCGCCGCAACAATCAATATAATTACGTAGGCATATTTTCTATATGATTTTAAGAACTGCGGAGTAATAATGCCAAGCTTCGAAAGCACATACGCCAAAACTGGAAGTTCAAATGCGATGCCACAACCCAAAATAATATCGGTAAGTGTTTCTATAAAATCATCGAGCGTAGGAAGGTATTTGTAAACACCTAATGTGCCCAATTGAAAATTGGCAAGAAAGTTAAAAGTAAAGGGCGCTAATAAATAATATCCGAAGGCGGCACCCATAAAAAAACACAATGAAACCCACCAGATACTTCCCCTGGCATAACTAAGTTCTTTAGAAGATAAAGCCGGCTTTACAAAACGCCACAACTCCCAGAAAAGATAGGGGAATGCTATTATGATTGCACTCATAAAAGAAATAGAAATCGCAGACATAAAAGGGCCGCTAACTGTACTTCCCAAAAGCGTAATATCAACCGGCGGCATACAAAGCGAATCGCCTATATGAAGAAAGTGACCAAAATTACAGAGTCCTCTGTAAGTAATAAAACTACTGCGTGCCGGCGCATAAATGATGTTATCAAATACCCAGTCGATATAAACAAAAACAAAAATTGCCACTACTAATAAAACGGCTGCGGAACGCACGATATGCCACCTTAAAACTTCAAGGTGATCAAGAAAACTCATTTCAGTCTCGGAGGTTTGAGTTCCTCTTATCTTTTTAAAAAAAGCTTTTCTTTCTGAAGTTTTACTGCTCAATTTTTGAAATTCTAATGGATTGCAAATATAATATGAAGCAACGAGCAATCAACAAATGCAATAGCAACAGTAATGGTCGATGATGGATAAATTAAATTTGAAGAAATGCCCGACTCTTTGCAAATCACTGGTATTTCAGAATTGCTAATGCATTGCTTCAGCCATATTCACTTTCTTTTTCCTGTTTCCTTTTACCAATAAAACAAATGGCACGCATATTAAAAATAAAACACCTAAGTAAAGAAAAACGTCCATGTATGATAATACTGAGGCCTGTTTAAACACGGAATAATCGAGCGCTTTATAGGCACTTTTTAAAGCAATATCGGGAGTCATGCCTTTACTAATAAATGCTCTTTGCATTCCACTGACTCTTTGTTGAACTGCTGGATCATTTACATCAAGCTTACTAACAAGATCCACCCTATGCACCATGTTCTGCATCGAAATAAAAGTTGTAATAATGGCTATACCAAATGAACCACCCAATTGCCGCATCATTCCCGTGAAAGCGGCCCCCTGTCCTATTTCTTTTCCATGTAGCGTTGAAAGCGCCAGCGTGGTTATTGGTATAAACAAAAGCCCGAGCCCTGCTCCTCTTATTATGAGGAGCCACCAAAAGTTATCCGCGCTTGTATCTGGTGTAAGAATCTTATAAGCCCAAAGGCTATAGATAAAAAAGGTAATAAGGCCGCCGGCCACAAGCCATTGTTGCTTTACTCCACGTTGTAATAACCTGCCTATTACGGGCATCATAAATGCCGTCGCAATTCCCGAGGGAATCAGCAACATGCCTGCCTGCTGAGCCGTCCACCCAAGAGTTGACTGTGTGTATAGTGGAATAATAAAGGTAGATCCATATAGCCCAAATCCTAACAAAAACGACATAATAGTTCCTACACGCAGGTTACCGTTTTTCAATACTCTCAATTCTACGATAGGATTGCTATAAGTAAGTTCCCGCCAGATAAAAAAGAAAAGGCCAAGAACCGCAGTGACTGATAATATGATAATAGTAGTATCATTAAACCAATCATCATCATGTCCTTTTTCCAGGACGTATTGAAGAGAACCAACTGCGATAGTCAACAATGCAATACCTAAAAAATCGATATGCCTGGTTAAAGTTTTCTCAGAATATTTCGGGCTTCTTACAAATTGCAACGTGAGCAATGTGGCTGCAATACCGATGGGAATGTTTATATAAAAAATATAAGGCCAACTATAGTGATCGATTATATAACCACCTAAGGGCGGCCCGAGCGTGGGTCCGATTATTACACCTAATCCATAAATCGCCTGTGCCATTCCCCGTTTTTCAATCGGGTAACTTTCAGTAATAATTGTTTGGGAAGTTACCAGCAATGCGCCGCCACCTACACCTTGTAAAAAACGAAAGGCAACCAGTTCCCAGATACCTGTTGCATTTCCACATAAAAAAGAAAAGACGGTAAAGATCATTATTGACGCAGCAAAATAATTGCGCCGGCCAAATTGCTGGGAAAACCAGCTTGTCATTGGAACAATAATTACATTTCCAATCGCATAGGCTGTAATTACCCACCCGATTTCCGTTAATGTTGCACCAAGATTTCCTCTCATATCAGTTATGGCAACATTCACAATTGTAGTATCTACAATTTCAAGCAATGCACATAAGATTGCGGTGATAGTTACAATTACCCTCCTTGAGCCATATTCCACTAATGAGTTCGCCTGTTGTATCGGTTGCATAAAATTATTCAGTCTTAAAACCAGGTCTGTTGTGTTTCAATTTAATTAAGATGCACATCAACATCCACATTCATACCAGGCCTCAGCCTGCTTAATAGTGAATCATTATTATTTACGAATTCAATTTTTACAGGAAGCCGCTGGACAACTTTCACGAAATTGCCGCTTGCATTGTCCGGGGGAAGTAATGCGAATTCAGCACCTGTGGCTGGGGAGAATGATGAAAGTACTGCTTCAAAATCATGTTTGGGAAAAGCATCTGCATGAACAATTACTTTTTGGCCTACCTGCATTTTTTTGTATTGGGTTTCTTTAAAATTAGCTACCACCCAAATATTACTATTATGAACAATGCTGAATGTTGATTGGCCTGCCTGTAAAAACTGGCCTTCCTGCACATTTACTTTCGACACTTTTCCATCTTCGGGTGCCGTGATAATGGTATAGGATAAATTGAGGTTTGCATCCTCAACATCCACCTCACGCTGTTTTACCATTGATGCGGCAACATCTATAGATTGCGCTGTGGCATTACTTTGTGAAGATACCACACCAGTTTGCGTAGATGCCTGCTTTTTTTGCTGTTCCAATATCTGCAATTGCTTTTCTGCAGTTTCTTTTGCGGCTTCGGCCTGCTCATATTGCTGCTGCGTTATTGAATGATCTTTTATAAGATTTGCATAACGATCATAATCCTGGGTTGTTCTGCGCACATTAATTTTAGCAGCGTCTATTTGTGCATCCACGGTAGATACACCCGCTCTTGAGCTTGCAATACCCGAACGGGCTGCGCTTGTATTGGCACGGGCAGCCTGTACATTGCTTTTGGCAGTGCCCAATGCGGCTTCTGCCTGCTCTACTTTTAATTTGTAATCCTGATCGTCCAAAACTAAAAGTGTATCGCCCTTATGAACTGCCTGGTTATCTTTTACCCGCACTTCCTTCACATACCCCGATACCCGCGAAATAACCGGGCTTATATTGGCTTGAACCTGTGCGTCATCGGTATCTTCATGATGCAGGGAATAAGTGTACTTTGAAATTCCAAACCATGCACCTGCAATGATCATTACAATAAGAATGACCATGAAAACTTTACTGCGCTTTTTGGGTGCAGCAACTGAATTCCCATTGGATTCGTTGGATCCGTTCACAGGATTTTTTTTGTTTGCCTTCGATTCCATAAAATTGATTTATTAGCTTTGATTTTTTTATTGGGCAGATATTAAACCTGCCGTTTCAAGTAATTTATTATATGCCAGCAATACATCTGCCTTTGCAACTGCCAGGTTTATTTTCGATTGAAGCAATGACACATTTGCATCCAGCAAATCGGTAGTATTCACCAAATTGTTATCATATTTATTTTTAGTAATCCTGTAGTTTTCTGTTGCCTGCAAAACTGCTTTTTGATATACCTCAATTTTTTTTCGGCTTAATAAAAAGTTTTCGTAATCCTGGTTTATATGAAGGCGTACTGCGTCATCCAGTTGTTGCTGGTTGGCAGAAATTTCTTTTTCACGTGCCTTCGCCTGGACAATGGTCGCCCGGCTTTTCCATAAAGAACCCAGGTTGTATTTAATACCCACTCCAACATTTACGGCATTGGTTATTGTAACAAGATGTGGAACATCTGCGGCTATATAGCCACCGGTTAATGCAACAGATGGGTACATTTCGGCTTTGGCAGCGCCAATGCCTGCTGCTGCTGCTT
>JBBSPK010000117.1:0-10194 GCA_038258875.1 Chitinophagales bacterium | reverse complement strand
TTCATCTTTTAGTTCAGCCAGCAATTCTTTATTTACCTCACTAAAATTATTCACGAAGTTCAATGGGTTTTGAATTTCATGTGCAATGCCTGCTGTGAGTTCGCCAAGCGAAGCCATCTTTTCTGATTGAATGAGTTGGGCTTGTGTGGATTTGAGTTCTATCAGCGATTGCTTCAATTCTACAGTTCGTTTAGTAACCTGTTCTTCGAGTTCAACTTTTTGATTGGCTATCATTTGATTGCGCATTAATTCTTTCTCATTCTCTTTGCGCAATGCAAGCATTTCAAGTTCCGCTGTTTTATGTTTTAATATATTCTGTTCTTTTTCATTTTCCAGTTTTTCGATTCTCAATTCATTTTCCGCTGATTCACGGCGTTGCTTTTCACTTTTTCGTTTGAGGGAAATATACCGGAATATGATAAAGGCAAATAATCCCATCGCTAATATCCCAAATATGAAAATATTACGGATAATGGATTCCTTTATTAATTGCTGTTTCTTAATGTCATTATCTTTTTGAAGAAGTGTAATAGTCGCATTCGACTTTTCTTTCTCGGCTTCTTTTTTAAAATTATTTATCCTCCATAAAATTTGTTTGCTTATAACGGAGTCCCTTATATCTGTGTATTTTTTTAAATAAAAGTAAGCACTGTCCCCATTTCCTGATTTTTCAAATAAGCTTGAGAGTAATAAATATGCATCACGCAGGTACTGCCTGGCGTTTGTTTTTTCTGCCAATTTCAGTAAGCCCCGGCTGTTGTGAAAAGCCTCGCTGTAATCACCTTTTCCTGTTTGGGCCCTGCTTATGTCAAGTAGTAACCTCATTTCATCGTTCACAAACTTAATTTTCCTGTAATAGGAATATGGTTCTGCAAAATTTATAAGTGCTTTATCAAATTCGCCCTGTGCAAGAAGGATTTCACCAATTCCTAATTTGGTTTCACGATTTTCAGGATTTTTGTTTGCAGATTTTGTAAAGTAATACTTAGCTGAATCATATTGGTGGTTAAGTCCAAACGTAAGACCAAGTTGATTGAAATATTCAATAGAGTCATAGGGAGCCGGTACTGTTTTTACCCATAACCGGTGATACTCCAATGCAGTTTCATAATCCGTTACTTCCCTATAAAAATTACCCAACTTGTCGTAAGAAGTCGATAAAGCAGTATTATTTTTCTTTGCATAATCCAATCCTTCTTTCAGTGAGTTAAATGCACTATCATAGTCGCCATTTTCCATGTAAACACGGCCAATGGAATTCAATGTCCGGCCAATTCCAGTCCAATCCTGCGCAAGATGAAATGAGGAAATGGCATGATTGTAATTGGCAATCGCTTCCCTGTATTTTCCTTCTGTATGAAGCGTATGTCCCAATTTGTAATAGGTGAACCCAATATTGCCTTTATCAGTCGTTTTATCCAACAATTGAAGTGCATCCTTAAGTAGCTTTTCTGCTTGTGATAAATTATAATTATAATCAAATTCTATAGCTCCCATAGATGTTGATGACTCAGCCATACCCCTCACATAATTTAATTTCTCAGATTCTTTCTTAGCGATACCTGTATAATAAAGGCCTGAATCCTTATTCCCTTTTAGAATGTAATAAATGCTTAATACATTTAAACTATTTACCCGTGTACTGTCATGAAGAGTAGGTAATATTCTAATAATGCTGTCCCTGTTTATACGCCAAAGACTCTGTGCTTTACTGTTTAAGCAAATCAAGAAAAGAAATAATACGCAGGATATGAATTTTAATTTTCGCATAGCTTATACATGTTCTATAGATGGTAACAAAAATTATTTTATTGACAATTGAATTATAAATTCACTTCCTTCACCTTCCTTAGTCTTCACCTTTATTTCTCCACCATGTGCTTTTATAATATCATAACTCAAACTCAATCCTAATCCTGTTCCTTGTCCTGTTGGTTTTGTTGTAAAGAATGGCTGGAAAATTTTATCAATAATGTTTTGTGGAATACCATTGCCGTTATCTTTTACACTAATAGAAACTTTATCACCCATCTTTTTAATGCTAACAGAAACTGTTGGTTCATAATTTTCTGATTGTCCTGCTGAGCCTGCCTGTCCGGCAGGCAGGCTTGTCGAAGCATTCTTCTTTTCATTTACAGCACTTCGGCTTCGCTCAGCACAGGCATAAAATGCATTATTGTACAAATTCAACAACACACGGCCGATATCCTGCGGAACGATGTTTATTTTACCGATGCTATCATCAAAATCTGTTTGCAATGTTGCATTAAAGTTTTTGTCTTTTGCTCTCATACCATGATAACTCAATCGTAAATATTCGTCACACAAAGCATTAATATCGGTTGGTTCTTTTATGCCTGTACTTGTACGTGAATGTTGCAGCATGCCTTTTACAATTTCACCGGCACGCTTGCCGTGGTGATTTATTTTTTCCTCATTTTGTTTAATATCTTTTGCGATCAGCTTTGCGCCATCATAATTACCTTTATCGATTTCCTCATTCATCTCAGCAACCATTTCCTTATTCACCTCAGAAAAATTATTCACGAAGTTTAGCGGGTTTTGTATTTCATGGGCTATGCCTGCAGTGAGTTCACCCAATGAGGCCATTTTTTCCCTTTGAATAAGCTGTGCCTGTGTGGATTTAAGCTCCTCCAAAGATACTTCAACTTGTTTTTTCTGAAAAGCAATCTGGTCCTTTTGCAATTGAATTCTTTTCTTTTTGCCGTTAATATTTCTTATGATGAAGAAAGCAGCTAGAATTATAATTAATGCAGCTATAAGAATAGAATTTTTATAAAGTCTTTCCTGTTTTAATGTTTGCTGTTGCAGAGCTTTTTGTGCTGATAAAATCTTTATGTCGTTCTGGCCTTTTTCAATTTCGGTTTTCGATTCAAAATAAGCCAGCTTATTTTGGTAGTTTCCGTTAGCAACCGAATCGAGTATTGAATGCGTAAGTTTAAAATAATATAGTGAAGATTTATAGTTTCCTGAATTTTCATAAAGTTGAGAAAGCGTTGCGGCAGCATCAGATTTAAGCATTTTAATTTGAGCAGAATCGGCAATGAAAAAAGCTTTTGTTGCATACTGCAAAGCCAAAGCAGGTTGGTTTTTTTGTAAATATATTTTACTCATCCAATTCAATGAGGCCGCTAGTTGACTATAGTCTCCCGAACCCTCTGAGGCGATAAGGTTGGTTTCAAATTGCTTTGCCGCACTATCCATCATTCCTGTTTCATAAAAAAATTGTCCTTTAAGTAGTGTCTTATAACTCCCCGGACGGAGAAGATAAATTTTGGCTGAATCATATTGTTTTAAGCGCAGGAAAGTATTACCAACCTGGTCGAGCGAGTAGGGAAAAGCCTCCATATGATGTTGCCGTGCATATTCTATACTTTCTTTATAATACTTCATGGCGATGTCGGACTGTCCTCCATTAAGAAACATATTGCCCGTATTGATAAGAGAAAAAACGGTACCACTATAGTCATCGGTAGTTTTTCTTACCTCAACCCCTTTTAACGTATAATCAATAGCCTTGTGAAAATCTCCCATTTCCTGGTAAGCAATACCCATATAATTTAATACCGCAGCTTCCCCTTTTTTAAATCCAATGTCGCGAAACAGTGAGAGTGAGGAATCATAAAAAGTTAATGAGAATGCATAGTTATGTGAGCGCATCCACATAGAACCGAGGTTATTATACGTATCCGCCATTCCCTTTTTATCACGTGATAATTTGAAGAGATTGAGGGCGCTGTCAAGGAAGGGTTTTGTCTGGGATACATTAGCGAATTTATAAACGGAGGTTACTCCAAGATTGCGATAAGCCTCAGCTTCGCCTAATGCATATCGCTGTTCTTTTGAAATGCCAAGTGCTTTGTTTGCAAAAAAAACTGATGAATCATAATTAAGTGTCCAGTAATGTTTACTTAAACTATTGGAAATATCTGCCTTCTTTGTTCCTTCTGCTGATTGCAGCATTTTCATCATACTATCCCTACGCCCATCCTGCGCAAGTAAGATAAACGGGCAGCTTAAAACAAAAGCTATAAGATATAACTTCAGGCATTTTCCAAATCGTATCAAGTGCATGGTACACATTACATGCTTGCGTTTAATGTGGTACAAAAAAATGTTTTGAACGTGCTACAGGAGTTACAAGTGTAAAGCAAACCATTGGCAAATTTGTATGCTGAAAGAATTTTACCATTGCATTTTTTGAATGCGGCCAAAATGCATGGATGAGGCATTTGCGAATGTTTGTAGCAGAAAGATAAGAAAAGGAATCAAGCTTTTTTTTGAAATGCCTGTGGTTTTGATGAGGCTGGTAAAGAAATAATAAATTCAGAACCTTCGCCTTGATTTGTTTCCACTTTTATCCCGATAGCTATCGGGATAGCAATCGGGACACCACCATGTGCTTTAATAATATCATAGCTTGTCTGAATCACGCCTGCCTGCCGGCAAGGCAGGGATTTAAATGGATTTATGGATTTCACAGATTTCATTTTCTATTTTAATTGATAAACCATATTCTTATTCCGTGTAATCTTTTAATCCTACTAATCAGTGATTCAGACAACAGGCAATTGAATAATAAACTCAGTTCCTTCGCCTTCTACTGTTTCTACTTTTATTCGTCAGGCGGGTAAAGAAATAATGAATTCTGCACCTTCGCCTGGTTTTGTCTCCACATTTATTTCTCCGCCATGGGCTTTTATAATATCATAAGTCATTGATAAGCCCAGGCCAGTTCCCTCCCCGGTAGGTTTGGTTGTAACAAAGGGTTGAAAAATTTTATCCAGTACATTTTCTGAAATACCATTGCCATTATCTTTTATCCTGATAATAACTTTATGGTTTTCTCTTTTTGTGCTCACGGAAACAGTCGGTTCATATCCCTGTTCTGCTTGCGTGGCCTGGCCTGAAGAATGAAGGGAAGCATTCTTTTCAGTTACAGAATAAAAGGCATTGTTGAATAAATTTAATAATACCCTCCCGATATCCTGTGGAACGATATTTATTTTTTTTAGATCATTTTTTCCGGCAGAAAGTCTTTCATCAAAATTCGTGTTAAGTGTTGCGGTAAAAGTTTTGTCTTTTGCCCGCAGGCCATGATAAGCGAGTCGAAAATATTCATCTGTTAAGGCATTAAGATCTGTGAGTTCTTTTTGCCCGGTACTCGTACGTGAGTGCTGCAGCATGCCTTTCACAATTCCATCTGCACGCTTGCCATGGTGAATAATTTTTTCAAGATTCTGTTTTACATTATCTGCAATCGACATAGCACTTTGATTTTTGCCGGCTATCAATTCTTCTTTCATCTCATCCAATAACTCATTGCTTACCTCTGAAAAATTATTCACAAAGTTCAACGGGTTTTGGATCTCATGTGCAATACCAGCCGTTAACTCCCCTAATGAAGCCATTTTTTCTGATTGAATAAGCTGGGCTTGCGTGGTTTTAAGTTGACCCAATGTGCTTTGTATTTCTGCTTTTTGCAGTTCCAGGATTCGATTAGCTTTTTGTTTATTTCTAAATGCTATCCATGCTCCTGCGGCAACAATTACAGTTACACCCAAACCAACCAGCAATAACAACTGTTTTGATTTTGCACCTGCATTTTTTTTCTCCTGGATTGCTGCAGCGACGGCTTGTTTTTTGTCGAATTCGTAATTCATGCTAAGCTCTGTTGCTTTTCTTACGTTCTCGCTGCTTCTGACTGAATCAATAATCTTAGAAGAAATTCTAAAATTTGATAATGCCTTGTTGTAGTTACCCGTTTTTTCGTAACAAGCTGACAGGTCGGAATACACGCCGGCAAGGCTTTCGTCATATTCATCGGCATCCTTTAATGTATGAATACTTTTTTCGAGAAAAGGAATGGCCTCTGCATATTTTTCCTGCAGCTTTAATACAGCGCCCATTGTGGAGTATGCCTGGTATATAACCAAAGGCTGGCCGGAAGAAACCGCTTTTGCCATCCCTTTTTTTACCAAATCTTCCGCATGATCAAATTCTTTCATGTTGGCGAGTGCCATTCCGGCTTTGGAATAACTTGCCGATTCAATGCCAATATCACCCATTGTTTTAGCAGTATCAACGGCCTTCATTGCAAATTTGTACGATTCATTAAACTTATTTAGTTTAGAATAAAGTGAGGCAAGATTCGAATAACCATACAGCTCTACATTTTTTATACCCACACTTTTAGCAAGCTCAATTCCTTTAAGAAGGGCCTGTTCAGCTCTTACGGTATCACCGATATTTTGATAGTTGCTTCCCATGTTCATCATAGTATATGCCTGTGACCTTGCATCATTTCGTTCTTCAGCAATCCTCAGTGATTTTTGCTGATAAAAAAGCGCCTTTGAAAAATTAGACTGCATCTGGTATCCTATTGCAAGATTTCCGTAATCAGTGCTCAACATTTTTTTAAAACCGAGGCGCTCATGAATATCAATAGCTTTTTGATAAAACAGGATTGATGAATCATATTTACTTTGCATACCGTACATCATCCCAAAACCCGAAAATATTTTTGCAATACGTAGCGAATCATTTAATGAAGTGGAAAGTACTTCAGCACCTTTGAGATATTTTTCGGCTGCGTTGTAATCACCTGTTCGCATAGCATTTATGGATAGAGCCCTCAATGCATCAGCTTCGCCCTCTGTAAAGTGTATGCGTTTTGTTTCTTCGAGAATCTTTTTTGCAAGGGCTGTCGAAGAATCTAAATTGACTTCACCGAGAAGATAAATTTTTTCATTGGTGAGATTAATCCTGGCGGTATCGCTTTGGGCCGTCTTCAGTAGCCTGTTAACACTATCTATTGCTGCATTTTGAGCTCTGGAATTATTTGCAAAAAGAATAAGAAAAAAGAACGCGGTAAATTGTCTCATGTTTAGGATTTTGTCCTGTAGAAAGGTTTTAACCCATAATACTTGCAATACTTTTTGGTTAATGTATGTGCCTTCTTTTTATAATGCCACCCGAAGCTTCCTTAATGGTATTGGCAAAAACAAATGCCCTCGGGTCAATTTCATTTACAAGATTTTTTAATTTCCTCATTTCCAATCTTGAAATTACAGTAAAAATTATATCGCAGTCGTCATGCACATCGTATCTGCCTGGCAGAAAACCACGCTCCCCTTTATAAACAGTTATACCACGGCCAAGTTCGTTTACAAGCCGGTCCTTTATCATTTCACTCTTGCCCGAAATAATAGTAACACCCTGGTAGGCCTCAATGCCTTCTATAACATAGTCAATAGTTTTAGAAGCAGTAAAATAAGTGAGCATTGAATACAGCGCTGTTTCAATTCCATACCTGAAGGCTGCAACGCTGAAAATAATTAAATTAAGGGCAAGAATAATTTCGCTTATGGTAAAGCTGGTGCGGCGCCATGTGTATAGTGCAAGTATTTCAATTCCATCAACAGCGCAACCAGCCCTCATGGTTAAGCCAATTCCTACGCCGAGGAAAAATCCTCCGAAAATGGACACCAATAATTTGTCGGAAGTAATGGTAGGGTATGGAAGATATATAAGGCAAATGCCCAATAATAAAATGCAGAAGAAAGATTTTAATGCATATTTAAAGTTTATTGCATAAATGCACATAATAATAAATGGAAGGTTAGTTAACACAATAACATAGGCAAGATCCTTATGATAAATTTCGTGAATCAAAAGTGAGATACCGGTAATACCTCCGTCGAAAAAATTATTCGGTACTAAAAAACCTTTCAATGAAAATGCTGCGATAATTGTTCCAATAAGAATAAAAGTTATGTCAACGAAAGCCTGGAATATTCTGGAATTGTTTTTCTTTTTGTGAAAAAGAGGTCTGTGTTTGAGATGAAATAAATTTTCATGTTTCGTTTCATCTAATTTCTTCTTTGCAGTTTCTGTAAAATAATGATGGGCCTCTAAAAATTCAATTTGTTGATGAGTCCATTCTTTTTTGTTTTTAATTCTTTTGAGTTTGTGCAATTCCTTATACAAAAGGTCGCCCTTTTTTAAAAAGCCGTTTGTCCCAAGGTAAAATAAATCGGCGTCGCATAAAATTTCTGACAATTTATTATGAGGAGACTGGGGCATTTTGGTTGCTGCAATCAATTTGCATACCTCGTCGACTTCTTCCGGAGTGTATTCAAATTCCGGCAAAAAAGTCTTCGCATTGTCGCATGAAGATTTTTCATGATCATTATAAGCGTGCAGGTAGCCGGAATCATGGAATAAAGCTGCAGTTTTCAAAATATTCAATTCATGCTCCGGAATGTTTTCTTCTTTTGCCAGGTATTCTGCAGCATGAACTACATCTTTTGTATGATGCACATTGTGATATGAAAGATAGGGAGGTAAATCTTTCCTTAATTTCTCAATAAGATAGGAGTAAGCTTTTTCAAACTGCATTTTCCTTATTATAACGTTGAAGTTTTTATAAATGTAACAAATATTCAGTCAGTGAATTATCAGAAATAAATCATTATTTCTTTTTTGTTTGCTTTTAGAAAATGGACAGACCTCAAACATGGGAGATATTAAATTAGGTTATTTTTCCTCCTCAATAGTTCCCTCAAATAATAGGTTCACGGCAGGATCCGGGAGAATTGATGCCGGCTCAGAATTTAGTGGAATTGTAATCGTTGTATTTTTTTCCCTGACTTCAATTGTTTTAAAAATAATTTTGTCCGCATTCTGAATAGCTAACTGCAACGGAAATTGAAATTTAAAATCCTGGGTTTGGTGTATAGTTAAGGTGATGACTTTTTTTATGGGATTAAATTTCCATTTTATATTCAATACAGGATGACCGGGAGTGTATAGCCATTGTTTAAAAAAAATTTCTAGTTTTTGGCCGCTTACTTTTTCCATTACCTTTCTAAAATCATCCGTTGCTGCATTTTTGCCTTTATAAAGCGAATAATAAGTTTGTATTCCTTTTTGAAAAATTTCATTACCCAACTTTCTTCGTAACATATGCAATACCCAGCTTCCTTTTTCATAAGAGTTGGCATTTAATAATTGAAACAGGCTATCACCTGATGAGGTGTCGACGACGGGCGTTTTTCTTTTTTTATAAAATGCTATGACTTTGTTTCGATCCTGCTGCATTTCTTTTTTTAAACTATCTGATCCGTACCTGTATTCCGTATATAAATGCGCCATGTAGGTTGCAAAGCCTTCACTTAACCAGATATGTGGCCAATCTGTCTCTGATGCTTCATCGCCAAACCATTGATGTGCTGTTTCATGTGCAAACAATTCTTCAATGTGATGAGTTTTGGAGGCCGTATCTTTTGCGACAGAATTCTGGGAATAAAAAATATTCCCTGCATTTTCCATTCCTCCAAAAATAGTTTTGGATTGTACATTCGCTAATTTTTTATAAGGATACGGGCCGATGTAATTAATAAGAAAGGGGAGAATGTTTTTTGAGACCGCATACTGGGCAAAACCGCTATCCCTGTTTTCAGGAAAAACCCAACTCCAGATTGGTACGCCATTAATATTTCCTACAAACTGTACGGCAAAATCTGCAACGCCTATTGCCATCACTTTAGTTGGTAAAACATTTTCCTCTTTCCAATGAGTAAGCTTTAGATGATTGGGAAGATTTGATTCTTCTTCAACAATTCCATTTGCAATTACCTGGTAATGGTCTGGTGCGGTAACAATAAACTCAACGGATGCTTTATCCGAAGGATGGTCACTACAGGGTATCCAGTTATGTGCACGGTCAGGCCAGTTATCCGCAAAGAATGTGCGCCGTGCAAATTTATTTGTATCAATGATAAACCCGTCTGCAGGTATTCCTTCGTAATTGATAAAGAGGTTTTTTTGTGCAGCGATAGGCAATGCATCGTTGAAATAAATATTTACACGATCGTTTTCCTGTGAAAATTTCAAATCCTTATTTCCTTCGGAAACACGCTGCACCTTCATTCCCATAGCATTTGAATCATTAGGGCCCGTTAGATCAAAATAGACTGACCTGGAAGATTTTTTTATAACGAAATCAATACCCGCATTTCCGTGTATTATGTTGTTATTGTCGTTAAGTAAAATTTCAAACCGGTAGTGTTGAACATCAATTGAAGTGTTTTGGGCGTGGATTGGGTTGCATGTTATTGCAAAAAGGAAAAAGAGAAATTCCCGGTTACAATAACTCATTATTTTTGGAAT
>JBBSPK010000116.1:0-10230 GCA_038258875.1 Chitinophagales bacterium | reverse complement strand
GTTTATTTCAGGCAAAGCAACGGAATCATTCTTTTGGGCAATCCATGTTTCCCTGCCTGTATAACCATTATAAAAAACACCCCCGTCAATAGTATTCGCATTAATAATTTTTGCTTCAAATAAACGGGCATTATCACCATCAAAACTGGATAGCTTAAGCGAGTCGCCGGTTACAATACCATCAAGGTACCGGTAATCTGCGGAGGGTGTTAAGAAACTCCCGGTCAGTTTATTTCCTTCCTGTTGAAAAATTGCCACGGCTTTGCGTATGGTCCCATTTGCCCGTGTAATGCTAACATCCCACCTGCCCGAGATATTATTTTTTGAATCGCCTGAGCCGGCGTCAAAACGGTTTTCCCTATTTGCGTATGCATGAAACCGCCAGTATTGAGTGGCTCCGGACGTGCCTTTTACATAAGTGCCCATCATATTTCCATCGGCTTGCAATTTTACCCTGAAAGACGATTCAAAGGCCGGCATTGCAAAGAACATGGAATCGCCTTCCGTTTCTACATCAGTTATCCTGATTTTTTCTGCTGCATTTATAACATATAAAATTGTTTTGGTGCCTTCCTCTTTGCGCACAAGTTGAAACACTACCTGCTTCCCATCCTTTCGTTCCAGTAAGACCCGCCAGTTATTATATTTAGCAACCTGCGCTTCACCAATCGTGATGGCAAACAGGCATATAAAAAATAAAGCACTTTGTTTCATATCAAAAATTTCTATCCGCAAGTTCGCTGAAAAGATTTAAAGAGGAGGTATGAGGTTTACCCGGCTTGCATTCATGCGAGGCATTTGGAACTGTGATTGATAGTATACAAAAGATGAGGTTTGTTCCACAAGCCAGGTAACCGGTTGCTGGACGTCCGTCTTATTCGTCAGAGATTAAACTTTCAATAATTAGTTTAATTGTTTTGTCGTCAATACTGCTGAGTTCCGATTTATCGTAAATAGTCAACAAATAAACCTCATTGTTGTCTGCTACTACATAAATAATAACTCGTGCTCCGCCACTTTTACCTTTACCTTTACTCTTTAATAGCGAGTCGCAATTTAAAGCAGTTATTACCCAAAGCAGTTCCCGTTTCAGGTTCTTGCTCAAGAAGCGAACTCAAGTCAGCCAGTTCCTGCTTGAGTGACGGAATTTTTTTTATTAATCGCTTTGCCTCTTTCTTAAACTTGTCACTGGGAATAACACTAAAGCTCATTTAAAAATTCGTTTAGAGTCTGCTTATGTTCCTTTGTTTGTTTAAGAACAGCAACTTGCTCAAATGCTTCTTTCAGGTCTGACCTCAGGCCTAAAGCCTGTTCATACTTTTTAAGTTTATTGAGTACCTTTTCCCATTCAGTTAAAGGCAATTGAACAGCCTGTGTCTTACCATTTATATTATTTACGTATTGAAGTGCAATTTTCATGTTTCAAATTTACTACGTTTCATTCAACTATGAGCGGTTAGAAAAGGTGCCCTGTGATTGGCGCAAAATGAGGCTAAGTTTTGTGCTTAGGTTATTGTGCCTATAATAGATTTTAAGGTATGGTAATTCAAAATTTATAATTAATTTCAACGGTCCAGGAAAGCAGAGCTGCTGGCTATGTCTACGCCATTAACCGGAACGATATACCCTTTGTCAATAACGAAAGAATTTCTATCCTGCAATTTCGCCGAAAAGATCTAATGAGGAAGCTGTGGCAGAGAAATACTGTAGCCGATATTCAACGTCGAATCCACTTGAAAGAATACTTGTCGCAATGGCTCGCTTTATTTGGCCTTAACCCTCATACTTGTGAAATTCAGTTATTGTCAAATAGTATCCGTCTGGATCTCTAATTGAAAATTCCTTTTTTCCTGAGTTCGGATTTAAATGAACATCCTCTTCTATTAAGCCACCCATTTTTTCGACATTTTGTCGTATAACGTTCATATTTTCAGTCCTGAAGTAAAGGATTAGTCCATTTCCGGGAGTAATACCTGGATTTGTCATTGTTGGGTGCTCATGTGCTCCCCATTTATGAAGACAGAGTAAAACTTCATCATTTTCTGAGACCAGAATATCAAACTCTTTTCCACTATGCAAACTTCTACAGTCAAATACCGATTGATACCATTTAGAACTGGCCTCAACATCTTTTACAGCTATTATAGGATCAATTTTTGTCATCGCTTGATTTTTTATCTGTGGTCTTTTTCTTCAAAATTAATAATATCCCGAATAACAAAAAGAATCCGCTGATATTGGGTGGGACGATAGTCCTTTGTCAATAACGAAAAATGGATGGGCGTGCGTTATGCCATTTAAAAATTACGTTACAGCGGTTTATTATAATCTTAATTCAGCCAAATAAATTTTGGATGTTGCAAATCCACTTTATAAAAGAGAAAAATATACAGCTATTGTCAGCCTCTTTTGATACCTAACTATAATTTACAGCAAACTCTTTAAGAATTTGCCGTCGTGCAACAGTGACCTTTTGGTATATGTTCGTGCTGTTGTACCTCACTCAATATATGAAATAATCTGAAAGCACTCTAAGTCGATAATAAAAGGATGAAATTTTCCATTTAAAAGTTTCTGGTGTTTCGTCTTGTTTAACAACAGTTCTCCTGATGCAATACAGGTCACTTAAAACAGTGAATGTTTTAGAATACATAGATACCGCACACTTATAACCTGCATCTTGCATGGTTTTCTTATAGTTTGAAGGATAATGTCCATACGGATATGCAAAAGATTGAACAGGATTACCCAATAAAGCATCTAATTGTTTTTTACTCTCATTAATTTCAAAGAAAATTTGAGATGGTGTACACTTATTAAGATGTGGATGTGTCATTGAATGTGCTCCAATCTCATGCCCCAATTCCGAAATATATTTTACCTCATCTGTAGTCATCAAAGGCATTGTTGATTTCCCTTTTTTTATATTCCAGGCATTGTAGCCTCCAAGATGTGCAAAGGGTGCAAAAAAAACTGCTTTCCACTTCTTTTTTTCAAGATGGGGCAAAGCGTGGCTTAATAAGTTTTGAGGGCAATCATCAAATGTAATGATCACCTTTTTAGTCAAATCCCTGGTTTTAAATAAATCTTTCAATGTTATGGGTGAATAGCCTAAATCGTCCAACAAGTCAAGTTGCCAGCTAAAATCTGTTTCGTTAATTATGAATGGCGCTAAATCACTATTAGCAGAATCTTTGACTACATGGTGGTATAATAATATCGGTAAATTCATACTACAATTCTGCCTTGTTTTGTTTTTTACTTTTTACTTTATTCTTCACTTCTATTTTTTTTCAATTGCTCAATGTCTTCTAAGTCTTTTTTTCGTGCCGTTGCCTTTTTATCTTCAATTAGGTCAAAATAGCACATGAAATGAATTTGGGTTTTTTCTAACTCAACTGTCTCTTTTCTTTTATTTGCGTCGAAGAATTTGATATCAGCTTTGATTTCTGGTAAAATGTCGAGAGTAAAGCCATCAAAGTCTAATTTAAAATGATTTGCGTGGATTTGGACTTTCTTCATTTGTAAACTCAGAAATGTCTTGTCCTAATTCTTCCATTACATTCAATATATTGAAGTAGTTTTCATAAGTTGGGTTATACCAAAGATCTATGTCTGGTTTGTCTGTTAGCTCCCCTGCAATGTTTATGGAATTTCTATAATAGCCATTTAGGGCAACAGCGGTTCCTCCAATAAGCATATATCTAACATTATATTTTTCAAGCAATTTGCATAAGGTTATTAAGCTATTCCTGAGATCATCTTCCATTTATTGTTATTTGGAACGACGGTGATTGTTTTTGCGGACATTGATCGAACTGATGCCCTTAATGACTTTTTCAAACTCTTTATGTTTTTTTAAACTCAATGCATAATCCGTAGACTTGTTTCCGCAAGATTTCAAATCTTCAAATGATGTAAACTTTTTAACTTGTTTCATTTCTATGCTGTTTGTTTGCTATTAGCGCCAACGAGCAGCGTTTTGTGCGGTGGGGAAATAGTGTTCCGTCGGCCCATAATGCTGCTGATTGAAAATATAAAATTGAATTTAAGAACTAAAGTTGAGATTTATTCGTCGATCCCGAACCACAGCTTGGATTTGCATCTGGCTGATATTTGCTGGTCAAACTCCAATTGCCCAACCCGCTAATGTATGTTATTATATGTTGCCATATCACCTTGCAACCAATTTTTGTCTATTGAAAACCATTAATTTGATATTATACATTTTGTACCTGCCTACAGGTAAGTTACAACCATGGAAGTCTTACATCAAATACATCTTTTAGAGCACGCCTCGCCGCATAATACCCACAAATGCCATGCACGCCGCCTCCGGGAGGTGTTGATGCAGAGCAAACATAAATACCTTTTGCAGAAGTACGATAAGGTGAAAGCCTTAAAACAGGCCGGGTAAAAAGCTGGCTTATTATGGCGGCTCCGCCATTGATGTCTCCTCCAATATAATTAGAATTGTACGCTTCCACATCATGTGTATTCATAACATGGCGTGCAAGAATACAATCTTTGAAGCCGGGAGCGAAACGCTCGATTTGCTTCTCGATTGCATCGGTCACATCTATTTGTGATCCGTTAGGAACATGACAATAAGCCCATGCTGTATGCTTACCCTCAGGCGCTCTTGATGCATCAACAACACCCGGTTGTACAAATAAAACAAAAGGCTTATCAGCATGCTGTTTTTTTGAAATCATTGCTTCGCTGTTATAGATTTCCCCAATGCTTGCGCCCATATGTACAGTGGCTGCTGACCTGCATTTAATATTTGAAAAAGGAGCCGGCTGAGATAATGCCCAGTCAATTTTAAAGATGCCTGCACCATACTTATACCTGTTCAGTTGCCATTTATATAACGCGGAAAATTGCTCACCTGCTATTGAAAGTAATTGGGCAGGTGTAACATCCAGCAGTATAACTTTAGAAGCAGGTAATTGCCGTAAAGAAGTTATCATATTACCTGTTTGTATTTCGCCACCCACCTTTTTAAAACAAGACGCCAATGCATTGGTAAGTTGTTGGGCTCCACCTTTTGGCAAGGGCCAGCCATTAACATGTGCAACCGTATTAAGGACAATGCCAATTGAAGAAGAAGTGAGCTTATTGAGTGGCAGCATTGAATGCGCAGCCATGCCGGCAAATACAGACCGGGCGGGCTCTGTATTGAACTGGTGTTTTGCAAAATGCCTGCCTGAACTAAGGGCATAATAAGCAAACCTGGCTTTTGCATTTGAGTAACCACTCATATGAAGCGGGCCCAAAAATGCAGAACGGATGGATGGCCATTCTTGTACAAGCGATGAAAATATTCTTTTATAGTTATCAGCATCTTTACCGAATTCTTCAGCGGTTGCTTCTATTGAAGTTTGAATTGCAACAGATGAACCATCATCAAAAGGATGTGCAACCGCATATTCAGGCTTAAGGTATTCAAGGCCAAATTGTTCAAGATGGAATGGTTTAAAAACGGGAGAATTTTCCCCAAGCGGGTGCACCGCTGAGCAAACATCATGAATAAATCCCGGAAGTGTTAGTTCCGCAGAACGGGCGCCACCACCCAGGGTTTCTTTTCCTTCAATCAGTAAAACCTCGAGTCCTGCACGCTTTAAAGTGATCGCCGCAGCAAAACCATTAGGCCCTGAACCAACAATGATAGCATCATACTTTGTATTCACTTACCTAAATTATTTTTTCTGATTGCTGCAAAAATCAATCATATTTTTTAGCAATCTCGTTTCTTTTCTTCATACACAAATCAAAGTCCTTTGCCTGCACCTAAGAGTAACCCGGGAGATTATATAATAATTGAAGTGAAAACGGATTTGATAGTTGGGATTCCGCAGAAATGTTAAATAATTTATTCATTCAAGCCTTGTGGCTATTCACTAATTGACATGTAAGGCCAACACGAATTTGGTTTTATTGCTATTGCAAAAATTGATTTAAAATATCTGCACTTACAATATAAATGTCTTCATTACCATTGCCGCAACTT
Organism: Chitinophagales bacterium; assembly: GCA_038258875.1. GTDB lineage: Bacteria > Bacteroidota > Bacteroidia > Chitinophagales > Chitinophagaceae > Ginsengibacter. The sequence continues at coordinate 4,217 of JBBSPK010000116.1, read as the reverse complement.
GTAAGGCTTTTTTGTACATCTGCGAGCTTCGACATTTTACCGGGCGTAAAGTTCAAAAGAGATCTTTTACTTGAAAAGAAAAAATATTTTTTATCAAATGAAACAAAAGGCGAATAATCAAGTGAAACGGAATTAATTTTTGAACCCATATTTACCGCGGGTGTCCATTGCCCGTTTTTGTTTACCGAAATATATAAATCTCCACCACCCATATCATCACTTCTTTTGTACGACGAAAAAATAATGTACCTCTCATCAGGATCTGTAAACGAGTTAAAATCATATCCGCCGGAATTGATTTCTTTTCCCAAGGCTACCGGTTCGGCATAAACGCCATTTTCATACGATGAAAAAAATATGTCATCTTTTGTGGAGTCATTATCTCTTGTAAAATAAAGGTTGTTGTTTTTTGTTACGGATGCGTAAAATTCGTCTTTTGGTGTATTGATAACAGGTCCCATATTTACAGGTTCTCCCCACTTACCTCTATTCTTTTCGATATACCAGAGATCAAAATCCTTGGGCTCTTTTCCTGTGTCGGATAAGGGGCGGTTCGAGGTAAAATATAAACGTTTTCCATCCAGGGAAAAGGCAGGCTCCAGGTCCCCGTATTTTCCAGAAAACCAAGCTATCGCAGGCTTTGTCCATTGATTCTTTACTTTTTTGCAATACAATATGGTGTTGTATTGCAAGCCAAACTGCAACGTATAAAACATTTCATCATTGGCAGGCGATATAGCCATATCCCGGTTTGATAATCCATCCGAAATGACACCCATGCCAAATATTCGGGGTGTATCACTTTGAGAAAAATTTAAATTGACACTTTGTGCATGCACACTTGCAGCAGAATAAATAATAATTATAAGGAATGAAATTCTCATACGATTTTTAATAATATTTGAATTAGTCTATTTTATGCCCGTGCTGTAAAAAATAGAGCGGATGCCTTGTCAGAATAGTAATTATAAAGAGTTTCCCGTAACTCCCGCCTATAAATTTTCTGAAACGTGAAAATACACTGCTAAACCCAAGGTTCCCTTTTGCGCATTACTGGCAGCCACAAACCCTTTACGCTGTTACCGATCGCACGCTTTGAAACGTGAATATTGGTTGCCGGGTTTTGCGGTAACCTCAACTTTATGACCACTGAATCTTGCAGATTGGATCATATTTGCGGGTTTATGCAGGAAAAATAGTTTTTCTCATAAGTTTGTTGCAGATATTTTCCTAATTTTAATTTATGCTTTACTATATTGCAGCATTTTATCAAGGAGTCTTGTCATAACCTCGTACGACTTTGCTTTTTACGGGATAAATATATTTTTTAACATTAAATACTGCTCATGAAAAAATCTCCTCTTTTATTATTGTTAGTATTTTTTATGGCGCTGCCATCATTCGTTCTTTGCCAAAACAGGGAAATATCCGGCAAAGTTACGGACGATAGCGGCCAGCCAGTTCCATTAGCAACCGTGCAACAAAAGGGCACAAAGAATGCCGTAACGGCAAATGAAAATGGAAATTTTTCTATTACGGTCACGGGTAAAAACCCAACGCTGGTTATTTCATCCGTGAATTTTGCAACCAAAGAAGTTTCTGTAGGCAATCAATCGTCTGTAAGTATTGAATTGGCAAGTGCAGGCAACCTTTCTGAGGTAGTGGTAACGGCGCTTGGCATAAAAAGAGAGAAGAAAGCCCTGGGTTATTCTTCGCAGGAAGTTAAGGGCGATCAACTTGTTTCCAGCCGACAAAATAATGTGGTAAATGCTTTACAAGGTAAAGTAGCGGGCGTGCAAATAAACAGTGGCGGCGGCGCCCCGGGACAGGGAGCCAGGATAATTATTCGCGGCATCAAGTCACTATCTGGTGATAGAAATAACCAACCGTTATTTGTAATTGATGGAATATTGATTGATAACAGTACCACGACTGTTGATGATGCCGGCGAGACAAGAGGATTATCCAACAGGGCATCTGATATCAATCCCGATGATGTGGAAAGTATTTCTATTTTACGTGGAGGCGCAGCAACTGCGCTTTACGGGCAGGCCGGTTCAAATGGAGTTGTCCTTATAACTACAAAATCTGCCAAAGCAGGAAAAATGAGTGTAAGCTTTACCAACTCCTACGGCGTTGATGAGGTAAATAAATTTCCCGTTGTTCAATCAAAATATTCGCAGGGATTTGGCGGAGTGTATGATTCAGAAAGTTTTTGGCCAAGTTGGGGGCCAACGGTTGAAGCAGCCAAAGCTTTAGATCCTACACACCCTGATCATATTTACAATCAATATGCACAGGGTTACCAAAACGGAAACCAGTATAGAAGCAGCCTTAATTTATCGGGTGGAACGGAAAATGCACTATTAAGTTCATCGTTTTCTTATTATAAACAAAATGGAGCGATACCCTTTTCTGATTATAAAAACATCTCAGCAAAAGTTGGCGGCCAGTTTAAATTCGGAAATAAATTTAAGATCAATCCTTCGGCGTACTTTATCAATTCAGGTGGATTGCGTGTAAATGCTGACCGGTTTAATGAAAGCCTTACTTACTGGTCTCCGAGATGGAATGTAAAAGATTATATTAAACCCGACGGAACCATGATAACCTATCTCCAGGGTAATAATAATCCTATTTATGGAACCTACAGCAACCGGTATAAAGATAATGTCAACCGTCTTATTGGCAATGTTTCAATGACTTATTCGCCATTTGATTTTCTGGATATTGATTACAAGCTAGGCATGGATTACTATGCTGATTTCAGGAGGCATGCCGCCGCCGGCCCGCTTGGCCTGGTTGGAGAAATAGATCATGAGGATAATGAACTGGGTTTTATAGATGAATATCGCATCAGCAATCGTGTCCTCAATTCGATTGTAATGGCAACATTTAAAAAAGACTGGACTGATAAATTTAATACAACATTGCGTGTTGGTAATGAGGTAAGAGATATTAAGTACAGCCGGTTATTGTCAAGCGGTTCTGAACTTGATGTTCCTGATTTGTTATCATTAAATAATGCCAAAGTCCGCAGTACGGATCAATACGAAAGTTTATACAGGATTGTGAGCGCTTATGGCGATCTTACATTGAGCTATGGTAACTACTTATTTCTAGATGTAACCGGGCGTAATGAATGGACCTCAACTCTTGCCAGTCCAAATAATTCTTTCTTTTATCCATCCGCAAGTTTATCGTATGTTTTTTCTGATATGATTAAGATGCCTTCATGGTTAAGTTTTGGAAAGGTGAGAGCTTCGTTGGCAGCAGTTGGTAAGGATACTGATCCTTATCAAACTAATGTATATTATGGTACAAATGTTATTACTTCCAGCAGCCAGGTGGCATGGACGAGAAATGACAGCAAAGGAATTGAAACACTTAAGCCTGAGCGTACAGAAACATTTGAAATCGGGGCGGAACTCCAATTCTTTCACAACCGTTTAGGGCTCGATTTCAGCTGGTATAAATTAAATAGCCGCGACCAAATACTTCCTGTTGCGGTTTCTCCTACATCAGGTTTCACAAGCTTTATTATCAATGCCGGTGAAATAGAAAATAAAGGAGTAGAGATAGCGGTAACTGCAAACCCGGTTCGCTCAAAAAATTTCAGGTGGGATATCTCGGCAAATTTTTCGGCCAATAAAAACAGGGTGGTTTCCCTGAACCAGGGCTTAGAAGAAATTGTTGTGGGGTCACAATTTGGTTATGCTGGTTCCTCAGTGTCACTTAAATATGTTCCTGGTTATGCAGTAGGTAATATCTACGGAAGATCTTACATGCGTTATTACGGCGGCAAGCCGGATGATGGTGTAAATGTGGATACAGATCTTCCGATTGTAATTGGCCCAAATGGTTTTCCTGTAAGAGATGCGAACCAACGGCTCCTTGGTAATTCACAGCCCAAATGGATTGGTGGTATTACAAACTCATTCACTTATAAAAATTTCTCGCTGTCTTTCCTTTGGGATACACAACAGGGACAGGATAAATACAATCAATTGGGCAATTTTATGGCAGCATTTGGCATCGCAAAATATACAGAGGACCGTAATGACATGAAAGTTTTTGATGGAGTACTTGAAGACGGAACGCCGAATACAAAAGCAGTATGGCTCGGGCAAGGCACTGGCCCGGACGGTGTTAATTACGGGAGTGCCGGATTTTATAGAGCTACCTATCGTGGAATATCCGAAAATTTTGTTGAAGAT
>JBBSPK010000115.1:0-10310 GCA_038258875.1 Chitinophagales bacterium | reverse complement strand
TTAAAGGACCTGTTCGATCATTATAAAATTCCCTTCCCGGTATTAATTGTGAGAAATTCTTTTTTGCTTGTCGAAAGCAGGGTTCAAATTTTAATGGAAAAATTAAATATTACATCAAAAGATTTGTTTAGAGGAGAGAAAGATTTATTTAATGAAATAGTTACTAATAAGAGTAACCATACATTAAGTCTTGATTCAAAAATGGCGGTATTGAAACAGGTATATGAGGATATAAAAAAAATAACCGGAGAAATAGATGTTACGCTTAAACAACATACGGAGGCACTCGAAGCAAAGGCCTTGAAAAAATTATCAGCTTTAGAAAAGAAAATGCTTCGTGCAGAAAAAAGAAAATTTGAGGATATAAAAAATCAGCTTTCAAAGATTCATACATCTTTATTTCCTGGCGGTAACTTACAGGAACGAAGTGAAAATTTTATGTTATTTTATTCAAAATGGGGAAGTGATTTTTTTAAAATGCTTTATAAAAACTCTTTAACGCTTGAGCAGGAGTTTTGTATAGTTGAAGAGCGATAAAATCATTTTTCTTTTTCCATTTTGCCGGCCTTCTTTTCCACTACCTCTTTCATTTCATTTTTAAAGGCAGCAAGTTTTTGTGTTAATTCATCATCAGCAATTGATAAAATCTCTGCTGCTAAAATACCGGCATTCTTTGCAGCGTTTAGTGCTACTGTCGCCACGGGAACACCGTTAGGCATTTGTAAAATAGAAAGTATTGAATCCCATCCGTCAATGGAATTAGAAGATTTTATGGGTACACCAATCACAGGCAAAGTAGTGAGCGAAGCCACCATTCCCGGTAAATGTGCGGCGCCTCCGGCGCCGGCAATAATTACCCTTAATCCCTTACTATAAGCGGATGTAGCATATTCAACCATTCTCATGGGCGTACGATGTGCCGAAACAATTGTGAGTTCGTATTCAACGCCAAATTGTTTTAAAATTTCCGCGGCAGCTTCCATTACTTTCAAATCACCGTCGCTACCCATTATGATTCCAACTTTTGCTGACATGGTGCAAAATAGTTAATTAGTTGATTAGTTAATTAGTTATCAGGGACAGAATTACAAGTTATTACAGATCACTTATCGCCATACCTTCATACTGATCATTTATTCCTCATCACTCATCATCACTCTACAAATTTGAAATATCTCCCGTGAGCAACCCCACCTGCGCCTCTGCAAGCTTTGCCTGGTATAAGGCATTGTATAACCGGTTCTTCGCATCGCTATAACTTATTTGTATTTGCCGTAGCTCTACCGACGTAATATTTAATTTCTTATAACGCTCATTTGCTATGTAAATATTTTCTGACGCCAGCACAAGATTGTTCTTTTCCAGCTCAACTAATTTCAGAGAGTTATTATAATTTATGTAAGCATTCACCAGGAACGTTTGCAGGTTATTTTTTGTTTCTGCAATGGTGATTTTTTGATTTTTAATTTGTATATCGGTAACGGCTACCTGCTTTTTTACCAGCCCACCGTTGAATAAAGGAATAGCCACGCCCACAGATCCCGAAGGGCCATAGGTTTGGTTAAACAACGTAAACCCGGCACCATTACTGTTCCTTGCAAAATTGTAAAATCCATTGAGCGTAACCACCGGAAGCCTGTCAGCGCTAATTTCTTTTCGTTTTTCAAATAGTATCGAAAGATCACTGTTGGCCAAAAGAATATCAGGATTTTGGTTTTCAATTTTACTTTGTGCTTCTGCGATGGATGGCAATTCCTTTACCATAATTGTATCAACAACCTTGTAAGTTGTATCTGGAATTTTTCCAATGATATTATTTAACGACGTTTTTGCTATTGCAGTTGAATTTTGTAATGACAAAAGAATTGAATTTTGTTCATTTAAGTCAACCTGGGCTTCAAGTACTTCATATCTTGCCCCGGTACCTATTTCAAAGCGTCGCTCCGCAAGGTCGTAACGACTGCGGTACAACCTTATCTGTTCAAGGGTTGACTGTATTTGCTCATTCAGTGTGACAACGTTATAGTAGGAAGAAATCACATTATATACCGTTTCATTCAGATTTTTTCTGAACGCATACTCTCCATTTCGTTCAAGTTCTTACAATCTTCTTTTTGTCGAAAACATTTTAAGGCCATCAAATATCCGCCAGTTCACTGCAACACCTGCATTAAAATTATTGGTAGTAGTGCCGTTTTTATTGGTTACCGTTCCGTTGCTTAGTTTTTGCTGGAGATTATTTATTCCAACAGCTTTATTAGCCGTAGCGCTCACAACTGGTACTGCGCCTGCATTGGCCCAGTTGTTATTTATTTTGCCAATTTCAATATTGTTTTTGCTAATAGTAACCTGGTAATTATTTTCAATAGCATATTTTACTGCATCCTCTGATGTTAACAAACTATCCTGTGCAAAACCATTTATGCTGAAAAGAAAATTCTGAATAAAAAATAAAAACAGTATGCTGCTACAGCGCTTCATGCAATGGCGTTTTTTTAGATGAAAGAAAAGCATACATCGCCGGCACAACATATAGGGTAAGGATAAGCGAAAATAAAATACCACCGACTATAACTATGCCCAATGGAATACGGCTCGTGGAAGCGTCCCCAATTGAAAGAGCTAACGGTAACGCACCCAGCGACATGGCAAGGCTTGTCATTAAAATTGGCCGCAACCTTGAAAATGCTGATTCAACAACAGCTTCAATTTTATTCATTCCTGCTTTTCTTTTTTGATTAGCAAATTCAACAATTAATATCCCATTCTTGGTAACCAGGCCTATGAGCATAATCATACCTATCTGTGAAAAAATATTAAACGTTTGTCCGAAGATCCAAAGTGATAATAATGCTCCTGCCAGTGCCAGCGGAACCGTTATCATAATAATAAAAGGATCAATAAAACTTTCAAATTGTGCAGAAAGAACGAGGTATATTAATACCAGCGCAAGCACAAACGCAAATAAAGTATTACCTGAGCTTTCAGCATAGTCACGTGAAGTGCCGCTGAGTGCTGTTGTAAAAGTATCGTCCAATAATTTTTTTGATATTCTATCCATTTCTTTAATGCCATCGCCAACTGTGTAGCCGGGTGCAAGGCCTGAAGATATTGTTGCAGATTTATACCTGTTGAAATGATAAATTGTCGGCGGTGCTGAAGCCTCGGTTGTGCTAACCAAATTATCGAGCCTTATATTTTGATCCCTGGTATTTTTTACCATTATTTTACTAAGATCGTTAGGGTCGTCTCTATCATTACGTTCAACCTGCCCCAAAACTTCATATTGCTTTCCCGATTTTAGGAAGTAGCCAAGTCTCCTGTCGCTATAGGATAGTTCAAGCGCTTTAGAAACGTCGTTTACGCTTACACCCAATTCACTTGCCCGAAGCCTGTCAATGTTTACACGGAGCTCCGGTTTATTAAATTTTAGATCTGCGTCTGCGCCATCAAATACGGGGCTCTTATTTACCTCATCCAAAAATTCAGGCAGCACATTTCTTATCTTTTCAAAATTATTATTTTGAATTACAAATTGTATTGGCTGTCCGCCACGCCTGCTCACCGAAATGGTTTGTTCCTGCGTCGCAAATGCCCGCCCCTGGGGAAATTTTTTAATCTCCCCGTTAACGGCATCAACTATCTGCTGCTGGGATCGTTTTCGGTCTTTGGGATCAGTAAGCATCACTCGTAAAAAGCCGCTATTAACAGCACCCCCACCAAACCCGGGAGCAGTAAGGCTGATAATCTTGGTTTTCTCCGGAACGGAATCAATGACTACCTTGATGAGACTATCCATGTATGAATCCATATATTCATAGGAGGTTCCTTCAGGAGCTGTCACCCCGAGGCGAAATTGATTTCGATCTTCAAGAGGAGCCAGTTCTGATGGAATTCCCGAAAAAATAAACCACATAATTCCAAAACAAATTGCTACCAGGACGAAAGCCATCCATTTGATTTTCATAAAGGCGGCGAGGCTGTTCTTGTACCCCAATTCCATTGAACGAAAAAATGGCTCTGTTTTTTTATAAAACCATGAGTGCCCTATTTTTTTGCTTGTAAGCTTTACGTTGAGCACGGGTGTTAGCGTAAGAGATACAAATGCTGAAATAAGCACGGCGCCTGCAACTACAATTCCAAATTCACGAAAGAGCCTGCCTACAAAACCTTCCAAAAAAACTATCGGTAAGAAAACAACAGCCAGCGTGATGGACGTGGAAATAACAGCAAAATAAATCTCTTTAGAACCTTCTCTTGCCGCCTGGTATTTATTCATACCCGCCTCAATTTTTTTGAAAATATTTTCGGTGACGACGATGCCATCATCCACCACCAGCCCTGTTGCCAGCACTATAGCAAGAAGTGTGAGCACATTAATAGTAAACCCGAATAAGTACATAATAAAAAATGCCCCTATTAAAGAAACCGGGATGTCGAGTAACGGACGCAATGCAATAATCCAATCGCGGAAGAATAAATAGATGATGAGAATAACAAGGCCTAATGCTATAAAAAGTGTTTCTTCTACTTCAGAAATGGAGCGCTTAATAAATATCGTTTGGTCCATCCCGATGTCAAGCTTAATGTCATCAGGAAGTTCCTTTTTTGTTTGTTCCAGTCTTTTATAAAATTCATTGGAAATAGATACGTAGTTGGCGCCGGGTTGCGGAACTATTGCCAGCATAATCATTGGGACACCGCTTTCTTTTAACCCGGACTGTTCATTCTCAGGCCCTAATACAACATCGGCTACATCATTTAATTTTACATTTACTCCGTTAATATTTTTTATTACCAGGTTACTGAACTGTTCTTCTGTATTTAATTTTCCAAAGGTGCGAACTGTGAGTTCTGTGGTATTTCCGTAAATTTTTCCTGCCGGAAGTTCAACGCTTTGTGTAAGAAGCGCCTGTTGCACATCATCGGTTGTAAGGCCGTAAGCGTTTAGTTTATCAGGCTTAAGCCAAAGACGCATTGCATACCTTTTCTCTCCCCAGATAGACACAGAGCTTACGCCCGGAATGGTTTGTAACCGCTCCACGATATTATTTTCAGCATATTCAGTAACCTCGAGAAGGTTACGTGTATTGCTTTGCACTGTAACCGCAATTATAGGTTGTGCATTTGCATCCGCTTTGGAAATAACAGGTGGTGCATCTACATCCTGTGGCAATTGCCTTGTTGCCTGCGACACTTTATCACGTACATCGTTAGCCGCAGTTTCAAGATCTGCGCCAAGCTCAAATTCCACATTAATATTACTGTTTCCCTGGCTGCTTGAGGATGTAATATTTTTTACGCCCGCAATTCCATTAATAGCTTTTTCAAGCGGTTCTGTTATCTGGGATTCTATTATATCTGAATTAGCACCTGAATAAGAAGTGCGTACTGAAATATTAGGAGGGTCAATGGCAGGATAATCTCTCACTCCTAAGAATCTAAATCCAATTACACCAAATAGAACAATCGCCAGGTTCATTACGATGGCAAACACAGGACGGCGTAAGCTGGTGTGTGATATATTCAATGCGTTACTTTTTTAAAGATGAAATACTGATTTTACTTCCGGGCTTTATATTCAGTAGTCCTGTAGTAATTACAGTATCGCCAATACTAAGGCCACTTAAAATCTCGACCCTGGCCGAATCACGCTCACCGGTTTTCACTATCTTAAAATCAGCGTTTCCGCCATTATAAACAATAACCTTTTTATCCCTGGCTTCAGGGATAATCGCCTGTGTAGGAATCATAATTGCATCACTATTATCACCCATATCAAAGTTGACTTTTGCAAAAGACCCGGCAGTAATATTTCTATCTGTGTTTTCAACGATAGCATGCACTTTCAGGCTCCGGTTTTCGGCTGTGATTCCCGATTCTGTTGCGACAATTTTAGCATTATATTCTTTATTGGATGATTCAGTGGTAAAATTAATTAGGTTACCTGCTTTTATCTTTGATGTATATTTTTCCGGAACCGAAAACTCAAGTTTCAGTTTACTGATTTGTCTTATGGTGGTAACAACCGTTGCCGGCGTTACATAGGCTCCTGTGCTGATATTTTTAAAACCAATCTTTCCATTAAACGGCGTCCTGATAATTGTCTTATCTATCGATGTATTAAGCACCTGCATATCTGCACGTATTGAACTTACATTAAGTACAGTTAAATCATAATCCTGCTGGCTGAGCCCTCCTATTTTTAATAACTCATCCTGGCGATCCTGTGTTTTTTTTGCAACTTCCAATTGCACATTTAATTTGTGAAGTTGTGCCCGCAGATCGCCGTCAAAAAGCCTTGCGAGCAAAGTTCCTTTCTTTACAATAGCCCCTTCTTTAATAGAAAGCATTACAACTTTGCCTGAAACTTCCGGGTGAATTTCGGTTTCTTCAAATGGCAATAATGTGCCCGCAACATCTATACTTGAATTTAAAACAGTTGGCTGAATGAGAAACCCTTCTACAGATAACGCAGCAGGAGCAGGCCTTGCAGCAGGGTTTTTTTGAGGATCAGGATCTTTTGATTTGCTGCCACATGCGGAAATAAATAAGAAAAGAGTCGCTGCAAACAATTTCCAATACTTCATTAGGTTGATTTCTGATATTTAAACGTATTAATAAGACGATAAAATTTAAAAAAACCTTCGTCACAAAAAAATTAACCCGAAATCACTTTTAGCATGTGTTTAATTTTATTGGCAGTATGTATTAACCCGTGCCTTTCATTACTTAAAATAGTTACATGCCCCATTTTTCTTCCAGGCCTTGTTTCTTTTTTCCCATAAATATGTACAAAAACATTTTCCATTTTCAATACATTTTCCAGGCCATCATATATTGCAGTGCCTTTATAGTTTTCTTCGCCGATGAGGTTTACAATTGCTGCGGCAATTATGTGATCAGTATTTCCCAACGGATAACCCAACATGATTCGCAGCAGCATATCAAATTGTGAACTGTAATTTGCTTCTATAGTATGATGGCCACTGTTGTGCACCCTCGGGGCAGTTTCATTCACCCATACATTATCTTCGTGGTCAACAAACATCTCAACTGCAAAGATGCCGGCACTTTTAAGATTTTTAACGACTGTTAATGCGATGGCCTCTGCCTTCCATAAAATTTTTTTTTCGATAGCCGCAGGACTTAACTGGTAATGGAGCAGGTTTAAATCTTTATCAAAAATCATTTCCACTGGTGGATATAAGGCAGTTTCCCCGGTGTCATTTATGGCAACTATTAAGGAAAGCTCTTTTTTAATGCTAATCATTTTTTCCAATACAGCCGGGGCATCAAAACCATTATCCATTTCCCTGGCACTTTTTAAGACCATTACCCCGCGGCCATCGTAACCGCCCATAGCAATTTTATGGACAGCGGGAAAAAAATCCCTGTGATTTTGCAAATCAATTTTATTTTGTGTTACCACGAAAGAAGATGAAGGAACCTGGATTGATTTGTAAAATTGTTTTTGCAGAATTTTATTTTTAATCGTTGCAATTGCAGAAGGTCGCGGATAAATCTTAATACCTTCCTCTTCCAGCTTTTGAAGCGCTTCAACATTTACTGATTCGATTTCAATTGTAAGAGCATCAACATTTTTCCCAAAATTATAGACGTCATCAAAATTGGTAATATCGCCTTTGATAAAATGCCCACAAAGATGACCTGCCGGGCATTCCGGATCGTTTTCCATTACAAAGGTTGTCACAGGATAATTTGCAGCAGCTTGCAATAACATTTTCCCCAATTGCCCTCCACCAAGAATGCCGAGTCTTCGCATTTAAAAATTTTTCTGCAAGATAAATGTTCCGTATTCATAAAATAAATTGATTTACTGAATAAAAAAAACCGGCCCAATAATTTGAGCCGGTTTTTGATTTGAAGACCTTACCACTTTTATTTCGAGAATGTATAACTAATGTAGCCTGTATTTCCATTGCCAAGATCCACGGGGGATTTTGCCACAAAACTATTGCTACTTATATTTTGCAGTTGAAGCCTGTATCCGTCTTCAACATTTTTTGGTTTCATCCCTTTAAGTTTTTTAAATTGAAATTGTGCATTGTCTCCCTTTCCATAAATGCTCCAGTAAATATCTTCTTTAGTGCCATTCGTTAAGGTAAAAGAACCTTTGCCATTTTTTATGAGATCCCAGGTGCTTCCCTGGAAATCCTGGTAGGGCCCTTCATCAAATACGTCTGTAACTTTAAAATCAGATGGCAAGTCAACAGTTATATTTGAAATAGTCCACTTGCCATCAAGATTGCCGTTTGTTGCCTTAAGATCCGTAGCATTTTTTGTGGATGAGCAACTGGTAATAAAAAAAACCAAGCTAATCAATAAAAATGTATTAAACACTTGTTTCATAATAAAATTAAATTAGTTATCGAGGTTATCACATAAATCCTGCCAGACATACATGGTTGGGGATGGGTTTTAAATTATCTACCTTTGAGAAAATAAAATTTCATGGAAACAGCGATTGTAAAACCCGTTGGTAACGAAACACAACAAAAAGATTTTCTTCCATTATCGGGTACAGATTATATTGAGTTTTATGTGGGAAATGCGAAGCAGGCAGCTCACTATTATAAAACCGCCTTTGGATTTCAATCACTCGCCTATGCAGGCCCTGAAACAGGCGTAAAAGAAAAAGCCAGCTACGTCATCAGGCAAAATAAACTAACATTTGTTTTAACAACACCGATAAAAAATGATACCAAAATTGCTGATCATATATTTAAGCACGGTGACGGCGTAAAAATTATTGCCCTTAAAGTTGAAGATGCTACAAGCGCATGGGAAGAAACTACCAAACGCGGCGGAAAGAGTTATTTGAAGCCCACCAAAACAGAAGATGAGAATGGCGAACTGGTGATGAGTGGTATTCATATTTATGGTGAAACTGTCCATCTTTTTATTGAAAGAAAAAATTACACCGGGGTTTTTATGCCCGGCTATCGACAGTGGGAAAGCGCCTACAATCCTACAGATACAGGACTTTTGTACGTAGATCATTGCGTTGGTAATGTTGGCTGGAATCAAATGAATAAATGGGTAAAATTTTACGAGGAAGTAATGGGCTTTAGAAATATCCTCAGCTTTGATGATAAAGATATTTCGACTGAATATTCGGCGTTGATGAGTAAGGTAATGAGTAACGGTAACGGGTTTGTAAAATTTCCCATTAATGAACCTGCCGAAGGAAAGAAAAAAAGCCAGGTGGAAGAATATCTTGAATTCTATGATGGCGAAGGCTGCCAACATATTGCAATAGCAACCAACAATATAATTGATACAGTTCAGCAACTGCAACAACGTGGGGTTGAATTCTTAAAAATCCCGGCAAGTTATTATTCGACAGTTTTAGACCGCGTTGGTCATATTGATGAAGATTTGAAGCCATTGAGTGAACTGGGTATCCTCATTGATAAAGATGATGAAGGATACCTTTTGCAAATATTTAGTAAGCCCGTAGAAGACCGGCCTACACTATTTTTTGAAATAATACAACGGAAGGGCGCTCAAAGTTTTGGTAAGGGCAATTTTAAAGCACTATTTGAAGCAATTGAAAGAGAACAGGCTGAAAGAGGAAATTTATAGCACATTGTGAACAAAGTACGAAGAAGGTCTACGTAAAAGTAACAATGAGCGAAGGAAAAATCGCAGCCAGTTATTGTGATTTTTAACCATCACCAGAGGCGAATTATAGTGCCGACAGTATGTAAATCAGCCGTTTCCACCAGAGAAATATTTAGTTTGAAGTTGCTGCATTGCAATAATAATTAGTTAAGAAATTTATATTGCCTGGAACTTTTTAAATTAAAATTTTATTTTTACGTTTATAACTTACATTCCCTCCGCTTAAAATGATCAATAGAATTTCAAATTTTGTTATAATATTTTTATTCGCATTATCGTTACCCTTAATTTCCCGGTCGCAGAATTCTTTCCTTGAATCCCAAAAATCATCACTCAAAATTGCGGCGGTATTTAACAGTAAGGAAGATACATTGCAGAAAGAATTTGAGGCGAAAGGATTGAAATGGCCCGCAAAATATGTTTACATCCGCAGTTTTAAATATGAGGCACAACTTGAAGTATGGGTAAAAAATGAATCGAAGGAAAAATACAAACTTTTTAAAACCTATAAAGTTTGTATGCAAAGCGGAACTATGGGACCCAAAAGGCTGCAGGGTGATTACCAGGTGCCTGAAGGATTTTATTATATCAACGAATTCAACCCGCATAGCAATTACCATCTTTCATTAGGACTAAATTATCCTAATGCATCGGACAGAATT
>JBBSPK010000114.1:0-10426 GCA_038258875.1 Chitinophagales bacterium | reverse complement strand
TATGCTTATTTTTTATTCGTGTTTTTTTTTATGAAAATGAAAACCCCGCTGAGACGTTAAGTTATTGCGGTAGTATGAGGTGAAAGAAATTATTATTTTGACTCGTCATGGCAGTGAATTATCACTATGTATAATAAATTACTATCTTTAAAAGACCTCGTTCTCCTGGGTCTTTTTAAAAATATTCAACTTAACTATTACAGATGAAAGTTATTTTTTTATTCCTGGCAGTGATTACCGTTTGTTTGGGATGTAATACCCAAAACCAAACACCCGCTTTTAAAAAAGAGACAGCCTCTCCTGAAAAAAACACATCGCCTTCTAAAAAAGAATTACCCTCTGCAGCCATGCAAATAAAATTGGCTTTATTGGCTGCCCCCCAGGAAAAGAGAGATGGCTGCACAGTCTATGGCTACGGTGTCGATAAACAACTCACCCTTCTAAGAAAAGGCACGAATGAATTGATTTGCCTTGCAGACAATCCTAATGAACCCAACTTTTCGGCGGCCTGTTACTGCAAGGAACTGGAACCCTTTATGCAAAGGGGACGTGAACTGAGAAAGCAAGGCATTAAGGATCAGCAATTATTGGATGAACGAGAAAAAGAAGTAAAAGCAGGCACCCTGAAAATGCCTAAAGATCCGGCCACGTTGTATGTTTATTCTGCCAAAGACGAAGATGTTAATTCTGCAATCGGTGAAGTGAAGAATGGTTATTTGCGTTATGTCATTTATATCCCTTATGCAACGGCTGCCAGCACGGGTTTACCGGAAAAGCCGTCTGCTAACGGCATGCCATGGATCATGAATCCGGGAACATCGAGGGCGCATATTATGATCAATCCTTAGCCGTCCGCAGTAACCCTTAGAATCTCCCAACTAGTCCTCGTTTGCAACGAAGAGGATCTCTAGAATCAGTAAGCAAATTTAATCCCTACTAATCCTTTACCTCCCTGATAGTCCTTTGCACTGCCCCTCTTCCTGGCGGATGTCCTCACCCGGCATTTCATAATCACAATTTATCCATGTAATGAATTAGTATTTTAAATCCGATACTATCGGATTATCCTTCACCTGTTTTATAAAATCCTGCCGATGAAAATCTATGCGCTATTGGAAAAATGATTGATAACTCTTCCGTTCTCCCGAATATTTAAAAGCGGTTGGCATATTATTTTAGATAATATCTGTTCAGAAATGAAAGGTGAAGACGCCGGGCAGGAATGGCTACATCTCCATCTATGCGTACTGATGAAGGCCTTTTATAGAAGATAGATTTTCCGGCCGGGCTATTTTTGCAGGTGTAAGACAGATGAAAGTATATATATTTAATGGGCCACGATCGGTATACTTGACTGCTTATTCAAAAAATACAAACGCAAAGCTAAATACGCTGGGCATTTACCAGCTTGCAGGAGGGCTGACAGGCGCAGCTGTAGTTGTAAAACTTATCTATAATTTACCGGATTGGGCGCTGACGTATTACCTAAGATTTGTTTTGTATTCATGTTATACCTGTATTCAGTTTTTTGTGGGATACTTGTTTTAAGAAAAAGCAATATAGCATTCAGGCATTCTTTGATAAACCAATATTTGCAGCTTATTAATTTTTATGTTGCAGAGTTTGGGTTCACCTTCATTTCAGGCACATCACTTACTGTAGGCGTTGATCTGACAAATGGATTTTTCGTGAACTTCCATCTTACCCTCCTTTCAGATTTTGCCATACAATTAGCTACAGACTCGCCCAGGATAGTCGTCTACATTAACACCATTGCGCTGCTCATTATCATGTTTATTAATAACCTTAATAAAAAAATGCTGGAAGAAAGAGAAAAAAGTATGATAGCGGAGATAGGTTCGATATAGAACCCTTTAACTTCGCAGCGACCATACTAAAAATTAATCAACTAAATAACTAAAACAAATCACCTAATGATAACTATAAGAATTGAACACAAGATTTCCAACTATGACGGTTGGAAGAAAGCCTTTGACAGCGACCCAATCAATAGGAAGAAATCTGGTGTCAAACGTTACCGAATTTATCGACCGACAGACAATGAGAATTTTGTAATCATTGACCTTGACTTTGACAATTTTGAGCAAGCACGAGTTGCGCAGACAGTTTTGCAAAACATTTTCCCTAAGATTGAAGGAAGTATAATTTTTGGCGCCCAATTAAAGCTTCTGAATGTTATTGAAGACACTGAACTTTAAGTCTGCACAATGACAACTATGTTTATTCGTTTGCCCCCGTCCTGGCCGGTGTCCTCACCGGGCATTCCTGAATTTCGGGTTTGCCTGAAACAGTTTGGTATTGATAGTATACAAATCCCCGCCCTGCTGTATAGATAATTCCGTTACAGCAGCAGGCTTTCCTCCCCCCGCCAAAACATCAAGCGCTGGTTCATCTTCCCTTTTATTGCATTTAAACTGTAAAAATAACTGTCATCGTTTCGGGCATAAACATTACCATTATAAAAAGTTGGGCTGCAGCTCCTGCCTTTGACTTTGTAAATGATATTTACGTTCATCCATCGATTGTTGGAAAAAATGATTTTCAAAAATGGGATGAAAATAACCGGCCAGGCAATCAAATCCTATAATAGGGAAAAAAGACAATGGTCATGGAGGCTTATCAGCGTTTGAACTAATGTGTGTTTTCATTTTCAGCGTGTCGCTTTGAATATCAGATTCTGCATGTAAATACCCACAAAACCTGAGAAATAAAGATAGTATTCAGGTAAATAAAAGGAATCTATCCAGCTACAAATGCCCATTATTGCTGAGTTATAAGCATTAAAAAACCACTTTCAAAAAGTGGTTCTGTGCCCGGAACAGGAATCGAACCTGCACATCCTTGCGAACGGCAGATTTTGAGTCTGCTGCGTCTACCAATTCCGCCATCCGGGCTAATTTTCAGCCGGCAATATTACGCATTCCGTCCAATCTCTCCAAAATGCGTTTAAGGTATTTTTTCTTGTAATAGTATTCCTTTACCTGCAGTAACTGGGCTTCAGTCGTTCTGTCATCACTGTAATCCTCAACAATAGTCTGCACCTCATCATACAAGGTCTTCTGCAGTTGAGAAATTTTTGTTTCCACTTCTTCAATATTCAAAACGTCGTCATCCATTAATGCTTCATTGAGCTCCATCATTTCCATTAAAAAATCGGGAGGCAGCTCGTATTTTTCTTCTTCCTGCAATAAACCTTTTAGCGTGAGTACATACTTCATCGTTTCATCAGGATCCTTAAATGTTTTAAAACCTTTGTTGATCATAGAGGATTTTTCCAGCATTTCAGCCTGCTCATTTTCACCTGCATTGGAAAAAAAATCAGGATGATATTTTTTTTGTAACGCAAAATATTTTTCAGGAAGTTCGCCGGGTGGAACACTAAGACTGACGGGGATTTCAAATAATTCAAAATAATTCATAACCAAAGTTACAAATGAATGTTGAGGGGAAAATGTATATTGCCGCATTTGAAAAAATATTGGTATGCTTAAAATTGGTTTGATAAGAGAGGGTAAAATTCCGGCAGATAACCGCGTGGCGCTTACTCCTGCTCAATGTAAATGGATTGAAAAGAATATGGCCGTTCGCATAGTTGCACAACACAGTGAAGCGAGATGCTATAAAGACAAGGAGTACGTCGATGAGGGAATTGAAGTAAAAGAAAATGTAAGTGATTGCGATATTTTACTGGGAATTAAAGAAGTGCCGGTTAGTATGCTGGTGCCTGGTAAAACTTATCTCTTCTTTTCGCACACAAAAAAGATGCAGCCCTATAATCAAAACCTGTTACAAACAATTATCGCAAAAAAAATCACCCTCATCGATTATGAATGCCTGGAACATGATGACGGCACACGCATTATTGGATTTGGTTTTTTTGCAGGTGTTGTTGGTGCCCATAATGGCATGATGGCATATGGCAAAAGAACCGGTGCTTTTAATCTTGAACGGGTTTATAAGAAGAAAAACTTTCAGCAATTAATTCATACTTATTTTGGTTTGAAACTTCCTTTGCTTAAAATAGCTGTAGCGGGCAGCGGAAGGGTGGCACATGGTATTCTTGAAATTATGAATCTTATGGAAATTCACGAGGCCGAACCTGATGAATATCTTGGGCAAAAATTTGCATACCCTGTTTATATACATTTAAAAGGAGCTGACTTATATGTTGACAAAATAACGGGAAGGTATAGCCGCATCGATTTTCATAAGCATCCTGAAAATTTTAATTGCCTTTTCAATAAGTATATTGGGGAGACAGATATATTATTAAATGGTGTTTATTGGGAAGAAAAAATTCCACGCTTGTTTGAAATGGAGGATATGAAGAGTGATAATTTCAACATTAATACAATTGCGGATATTTCAGATGACCGGAATGGTTCTGTTCCCTGCAATGTAGGGGATGGCACTATTGAAAACCCGGTGTATGGTGTTGACAAATTTTCAGGAACAGTTACTGAGCCTTATCTTCCCGGCTCGGTGGATGTAATGGCCGTAGGTAATTTGCCTAATGAACTACCAAGAGATGCCTCCCGCTATTTTGGAGAACAATTAATAAAATTTATTCTCAATGACTTAATTGGCGGTGGTTCAAAAGTTATTACGAATGCAACAATTGTTAAAGAAGGTAACCTGACAGAGCAATATAATTACATGAAAGAATATGCGGAATTGTCATAACGGAATTTCATAAACGAATTACACGACGCATACTTTCCCAACGGATAATTTTTATTCTAATTTATTTTCATTTTAATTCCTTTTAAACTCTTCAAAATTGATCAGCGTGAAAAAAATTCTATTGTATTTGCGAATCATTGCCTTCATTCCTGTATTTATATTTCCGTTTATACTTCGGGCACAGGTAATAAAAACAACCGGAAGCAATCCGGATATCAACTATGAAAGGCTGGCAAAAATTGATAACCTCGTAAATGATTATATCAATAAAGACTGGCTGAAGGGTGCTGTAACTATTGTAGTAAAGGATAACCAGGTTGTACAACTTAAAGCCTATGGTTACGCTGACGTAGCTTTAAAAACGCCGGTGGTATACGCAAGCCTGAAATAGTACAATTTTAAATTGTTACTGCTGGTCAAATATTGTAAAAAATATTCTATTGTTGCTTAAAGTTTTGTCCACGTTTTTACCGATAAAAAAAAGTCCCGTTATTTCTAACAGGACTATCATTGACTTTACAAACACTCATTTTTTCAATCTATTGTTTTAATATTTTCTGTGTTGTCATTTGATCACCACATTGCACCTGCATTATATATAAACCTTTTGAAAAACCTCCAAGGCCTGTAATGGCAATAGTTGCAGAGCCATTGTTCACATTATATATTTTACTCATCATAGATTTTCCAGTCATACTGATTATTTTGATATTTACCTCGCCGATATTCTCCGAAGTAACATCGACATTTATTTTGTCAGCAAACGGACTCGGATAAATATTTGTAATATGGAAACCTTTAACCGAAACATTTACCAGGACTATATTGCTATGTTGGTAGCTGCCGCCTGCATCTATCATTTTCAACCTGTAATAATTACTACCGCTGTTAACTTTTGTGTCATTAAATTGATATCTTATTTCTTTATTACTATTACCCGAAGCGACAACTTTTCCAATCGTTGTAAAATGAACCCCATCAGCACTACGCTCAATTTCAAAAGAAGCCGTGTTGTTTTCGTTCATAGTGGCCCAGGTTATATGAGAAACGCCATCCGCATAAACAGCTTTCAATTGGTTCAGGCTTACCGGAAGTGTAACCAACTGGCATAATTTGACATCAAATAAATCGGCTTTTCCGATTCCGTTATCACCCGCTACCAGGCCAAATAAAGTTCCAAACGTATTACCAAGATTGAGAAGCCCTGATCCAAAATCAAGCGTTCTTGACGGAGAGCCTGCTAAAATACGGGGCATAAAAGTTACCCCTTTCACGTGGCCGGCACCGGCAACACTGTAACCAATTAATGAAGCAGCATTCACTCCAAGGAAAGCATCAGTATTGGCGGATACTGTCCACACAGGAGTTGCTTCGTAAGTTCCATCCGCCTTACCTAAATATACATAGGCTGCACCTCCTGCTATATTTACGTCTACGAGTTTAGCCCCGGAAGAAGCAGGTTCTCCAATAATAATATCACCAATTCCGTCACAGTTTAGATCCAGGGTGTTATCCATGGAATAGCCGAATAACAGGTTGGTTTGAATTAACCCGAGAATATTACTTGCATTACGCGGGGAACTTAAAACCTGGTCTGGAGAAACATAGCCGGATGGAGAACTTATTTTCTTCTTGAAAACACTTACCGTTCCCGCTTTTAGTTGTAGCCCAAGTACATTGGTTATTGCACCTCCAAGTGGAGCGCCTACCAATACGTTTCCATTTCTCATTCCTGACGCATTTCTTATCCCTTTTACAGAAGTACCAAATAAATTGGCAACATTGGAAACAGAGCCTACAAAATTTGTAAGCATTCCACCGGAAACAGCGGTAAGGGTAGCACCGGCATCGGCAGAAACTCCTGCACCGGTTCCATAATACACCATGGCACTTCCCTGTAATAATTTACCATTTAATAAAGCGCTCACTGAACTTAAATTTATCCCTGCTGGTGCGCTGGCAATTACATCCGGTTTCCCGTCACCGTTATAATCTCCCAGGCCATCTACAGAATATCCAAATAATAAACCACTGATATTTGTCTGCAGCAGACCGATTCCCAATATATCTGTTTTAGGAGGATTGAGTGCGACGATAGTTTTATTATTATTGGAAGCATTTGAAACAAAAACAAATGCACCACCCGATTGAACATCAAGCAACGAGGCGCCCAATAACCCGGCTTTTATACCAGCATAAGCGGGAGCACCAACTATAATATCTTTTTTACCATCGCCATTCACATCTTCAGTTACTGCAACGGCAAAACCGAATAAAGCTTTCACGGAAACATTTACCTGTTGAAGTATTCCGTTGCCGCTTAATTGAAGTGTAAGAAACGGAGTAGTGCTTGTAGTTAATGTTGCTCCGTCAAAAGCATAAACTTTTCCAACATTACCAGACGCTGTACCTCCACCACCTGTTGAAATTGTTACCTTATCCATCGGTGCGCCAACGATAATGTCGCTTTTGCCATCATTATTAATATCACCTCCAGAAATACTATACCCAAATAATGCGCCGGCTATTGCTGTATTGGGTTGCAATACGACGGTTGGCATAACAGGCAATCCGTTTGGACCGCCATAATAAACAAACACAGCACCTACACCTGCAAGTGTTCCGCTTCCTGAAATAATATCGGCCATTGCCGGAGCGCCTATTGCAACATCATCATAGCCATCGGCATTAATATCGCCTACGCCTGCCACGCTAAAACCATATGCAGCATCTACCGCCAATTGTCCAATAAGAGTTGGTAGAATACCTGACGCACTGCCTGACCATTCTGAAGTTTGACTTATGGGATCAATGGTAACAGGGTACGTGGCATTTCTGTCATCAACATTAATCACCAATTCATTTGCATTGGATAAGCTCATTGTTGCCGCTAATGTTTTATGATTGGCATCCCACACCTTTAGATCACGATAATAAAGTATAGCGTGCCCATCTTCGTTTTCAAATTGTAGTTGATTATTTTTTACCCTGGGTGATAAACTGCCGTTTATATTTAGAGCCAATTGAAGACTATCATTTCCGCCGGGTTTGTTGGCAATAATAAAATTTTGCCGCAATCCGTCTTTTCCATTTATATATTCGATGGCAAAACCTTCATGATGAAATACGATTTTGGATTTGGTTTCGATCACGTAAGACGCACGTGAAGACGAAACAATATGGCTTCCCTTTTTGATGGATTGAAAAGTTATTTCTTCGTTCCATTTATTCGTAGCCTGCTCTTCTGAAAATTTAACAGGTGCTACGGCATATCCAAATGAACTAATTAAGAATCCCGTTTTTTGTTGCCTGTTTGTTGCGCTAAAAAAATCCTTTGAAGAGCCAACTTTCTTTTTGAAATAATATTCTTCGGCTACAATATTACTTTGCGCTGCAGATAGCCAATCAGAATTACTTGAGGATCCGGGAGAAGAAGAAACTAAGAGATGATCCGTTAATGAATTGA
Source organism: Chitinophagales bacterium (assembly GCA_038258875.1). Lineage (GTDB taxonomy): Bacteria > Bacteroidota > Bacteroidia > Chitinophagales > Chitinophagaceae > Ginsengibacter. Next base: position 2,256 of record JBBSPK010000114.1, on the reverse strand, counting down.
TTGTTTGTGAATGAGCAACAATAACTGCCATCATCATTAATGAGAGTAAAAAAATTTTCATTTTCTTGTGGTTTAAGGTTTAAAGAGACGCCTTTCACAAGAATATGGAACATTCGGAAATTCGTGGGATGGGGATTAGTTATACAGTCAAACTAAAAAGCTGAATGATTTAAAGAATTGCCTGGCCAAAATAACTACATGGAATAAAGTGGTTGCAGTTCTTAATAGTGAAGGAAGATGCTAGCGTAAGTTGCTACTATAGTTTAGGTAAGTTGATCTAAAATCTGTTCTCGTGCTTAGGGTAATACAAACATATAATTTGATTTTTAAATATCCAAGCTTTTCCTAAAAAAAAATTTAACTCTTGTAAACAAAATATTTTTTGTAGAAAAAATACGAACAGAAATCCTGGTAATTATACGCGGTATTCTTTAATATGATCGAAAGTTTACCAAAATAAATTTTAAAAAGCAGCGTTGAAATACTGATGATACCAATATCTGCTTATAAAAATCCAATAACAATAAAATAAATCCTATGGTGGATCTCATTTATGGAGAAGAATACCTGTGTTATTTTAAAGACGAATATATTGGTACCGCAACGTTTACTGACGACCCATACATCGGTGACAGTTTTATTATGTGGGTAGTTCATAAGAGCCGCGGTATCCAGGAAATTGCTTTAATGCCTGACAAATGGATTGCGAAAACCACACAGGATTCTTAACTAAATATTTTCAATCTCAAATTATTGCCTGTTAAAAATCATAAACAGCATTTATGCTACGCGTTATAAAAATTACCGCTCCCAGAATTTGTTAATGACTTCGTACCCGCAAGTGTTTCTTAAGAGTTGGTTTAACGCTGTACAGCCCGATATAAAACCGGTGTTAAAACATTTATTCAAATTTATCGTTTACCTAATTGTCAGGTCAAAGATGTAAATTCAATTATAATCTTAAAACGTACACTCATGACATCCTTATCGGAAACGTGGTTTGCAGAAGGATATATTGATTTTGAACTTAAAAAATATACCCTCCTTGCTTACCTGCAAGATGTAAATTCTTATTTCAATCAAAACAAATTGTATCCGCAACTGGCTGATATTATTTTTCATTATAACAATATCGTGGCGTTCAGGGAAAACAGGCGCTTTTTGCAGGAACATTTTCCAAAACAGCTTAGTGAGATAAATATAAAAAAATTGCAGGTAGAATATGAAAGAATGATAGAGGATGATGAACTTATGAAGGAGCTTGAAGAAATTGTTCAATACTCCGCAGAAAAAATAAAAACCACGATACAAAACGGTACTGAAATTTATGAATTCGTCGAAAACAAATTAACGATTGAGCCGGTTGGTTTAATTCCCCTGGATACAAACGAAGGTTACCTGCTCATAAGCAATGGAAAATTTAATACAACTAACGCTTATGAATACCGTCTTACCATTTACGAAAAACATGATGAGAGCTTTCGTGGAATACGCACAAGTTTCATACAGCAATGGATACGCTCAGTAAGCAATACGGCTGAAAATATAAAAGCAGAACTAATAAGAGTTCGGCGTGACTTACCCAACCCTGCCGTCTATAATATTGAAACAACACTAACGTATCCCATGGATGAAACATTACTTCCGATTGCAAAAAGAACTTTTGTAAAATACATAAGTAATGCAGGGTAATGTCACCGTCAATAAATAAAACTGATTAGAATAGTATCAAAACTGATAAGGATAGTATCAGAAATTTGAAAATACTTTTTAGTGCACATGTCTTTATATAAACATTATTACTACTTTTGAAACTTATAAGTAACCCAGTGTCTTTTGTTAAACATTTATTTTGCATGTGTTTACTTGTATTAACCATTGACAGTAAAACATTTTATAATCCATTTATTACTTTTTTCCAATGAATAAAATCCTGGTGGTTGATGATGATCAAGATATCCTAAAGGTGGTTGAAATAGTGCTGAGCATGAATAATTTTAAAGTAGAAACCATTTCCAAATGGGAACACATTTACAACACCATTAGAAGTTTTTCACCCGATTTAATTTTACTTGATGTTGCACTTGGCAGTGCAGACGGAAGAGAAATATGCAAGCAAATAAAAAAATCAAATGACACCAAACATATTCCCGTCATCCTTTTTTCTGCACATTATGATTTGGTGAATAATATCCAGGAGTACATGGCAAATGGATTAGTCACCAAGCCGTTTGAAACGTCATACCTTTTAGAAAC
>JBBSPK010000113.1:0-10562 GCA_038258875.1 Chitinophagales bacterium | reverse complement strand
TCTAGATTTTATTCATTAATCATTCCTTTGTCAAAGTGTATTTTGATGTTTTTGTATTTTTCCATATGTATTTCCGATTCTGGAATGAATGTCATGTAATCGTATTCCATATAAGAATAAAAAGCATTTCCAAAAACATCTTGATACCATGCTATAAACATTGTAGAAACATCTATCCATTCTAAGGAATAAGCATCGCCTTCTTTCAGACTATACATTTGTGCTTCATGTTGCCACAGTTCTTTTTCTCGAATTAAATTTGCTTTTAGAGAAATATTTATTGCAGCACCTTTCCCTACGTTTTTTATATAATACAAATTTGTCGTTCTATTCTTTATAAAAGCAAGAATAGGTCTATCAAGAATGGATTCCTTTATTTCTGATTCTCTATGCCTGTTCTGATCAAATTTGAAAACTATATATGACAAATACGAAAGAATAATTAAACTAGATAAACTAATAAAAGGAGACCAATAGTTACTGAAATCAGCCCATTCAGAAAGATTTCTTGAAATATTAGATGAACCTTGTAAAAGAATATAAAAGACAACAGGTCCGATTATTAAAATTATACAGAGTACCGTAAAAACATAAATTGTCGATTTTTTCATGTCAAATTGCAGCCAAAGAGCACGGCTTTGTGCAGGTGTTGAATTCATTTAACGACGGCCCGAAAGCGCTGCCTGGCTTTTTGATAAAGTTAAATATTAAGAACTAAAGCTGCGCTTTATTCGCCGAACCGCAGTACAACAGAATTACTGCTGTCGATTGTACTTCCGTCCTGCCACACTTGCACAAAACCCAATGTGCCTATTGCACAACTCACATTGTGTTAATAAAGATAGTTGGAAAACGCATCTTTGGAAATGTATCTTAAAGTATGCAAGGAAAAAAAACAATTACAACCCAAGATGCTCTATACGGTCTGGTTTTTTTTAGTTGTGAAGTGGCCCGCAATAAATGCCGGCTTTTTTTGTTCGCAAAAACTTTTAAAATAAGCTGCCGGGAGAATACATCGCTACTATAGCCGGCTGCAATATCTTTTTTTGCGACTCTACTTATCTTTTTCTTTGAAGATTTAGTTGACGATATCTTTTTTTTAGAAAAAAAATCAAATATCCTGCCATAGGCAATACCGAAACATTGCCGAAATATTTAAAAACCTGCCCGCCAAATTTTTGTAACGCTTTGATTTATTATAACCGGAATTAAAAGAAGCTGGTCACGGCTAAATGTATAATCTTTGAGATGTATGATAACGGAACTTTCATCCGCCTGCCAGCTTTTTATTTTTTACCCCAGGATGTTTAAATGAATCTTCATCACAATGTCTTTTGCACATACACATATACGTAGTGTGATATAATATTGATTTAAAAAAACAGGAAAACGTTGCAAGGGTACTAAATAGACTGTTACAACACGCAGATTATCAATTTAGGGATTTCTACCGGGCACTATTGAAGAAGCCCTGCGCAGAAATCTGAAATTATTTCACGACGTGTTACCCACATTTACAATACCATTTTTTATGGCATACATCACAAGCCCTACCCTTGTTTTGATTTTTAATTTATGAAAAAGATCATCACGGTAGCCATCTATCGTCCTTGGGCTAACAAACATTTTATCTGCAATCTCTTTATAGGTAAGTTCGGTACAGCTTAATTTAAGAAAGTTGATTTCCCTGTCATTTAATTTAACCGGGTTTATTAATTGGTTATCCTTATCATCCATAGTGTTTATGGTGTGAATCAACTTACCTGTTACCATCTCAGAATAATAAAACCCTTTCGATATGAGGGCTTCCAATGCGGCTCTTAACTCCGAGGGATCGCAGTCTTTTAAAATATACCCTTTAGCTCCTGCCTTAAACATTCTTATGATTGCATTTTCATTGTCATACATGGATAAAGCAAGTATTTTTATTTGCGGATAATTTTCTTTCAGCCATAATGCGGTATCATATCCATCCATTACAGGCATATTAATATCGAGCAAAACTATTTCAGGCAAATTTGAAGGCTGAAGTTTTTCAGTAAAGTATTTACCATTGTCTGCCTGGAACAAAACTTTATACCCAAAGCTTTCAATGAGGTTAGCAAGGCCGTTACGAAGTAATACATGATCGTCAACAAGTACAATATTAATATTCTGCATCATTATTCCTTGTTTATCGTTGGAAGTGTAAGCGTTACAGTTGTACCCTTTTGCAGGGTGCTGGATAATTGAAAAACAGCATTAATCATCCTCGCCCTGTTGTGCATATTCCTTATGCCAAGTCCGAAGGCTTCAAAATTATTAGATTCGATGCCACTTGCATCAAACCCAATACCATTATCATTAATTTGCAATATAAATGTTTCCGGATCAAAAAAGGCCTTTACATTGATATCACTTGCCCGGGCATGCTTTATAATATTATGCAGGATCTCCTGCACAATACGAAAAATTATCAACTCTTCCTGCCTGTTAAGCCGGTAGGCTTTACCCATAATATTAAAGTAAACTTTGTAACTCTCCGTTTTTCGTATCATATCGAGTTCATATTCTATAGAGCGCATCAACCCAAGTTCAATAACATAGTCGGTATTCAGGCTTTTCGAAAGATCTCTTAAATCCTGGATAGCTTTAGTGATAAGAATCTTACTGTTATTAACTTTTTCGCGTAATGGCTTTGGCTGATCACAATCCATAGTATTAATATTAAGTTTTACGAGGCTTAACACCTGCCCTATGTTATCATGAATTTCCTGGCTTATATTTTTAAATGTTTGTTCCTGGATTTCAAGTTGGGTTTTAAAAAGTTCCTTTTCAAAATTCAACTTCATTTTACTTTTCTCATTTAAATACTGCAATTGCCTTTTTTGGTACACAAGGATGAGAATAATTATTCCGACCGCAATAATTACAAAAAATACTGAGGCAATAACAATTAAAGCGACTTGTTTTGATAAGCTATCCATAAATGACTACCCAAAGCTAACAGTGAAGCTATGAAAAGTAAAGAATTTTGTATAGACCATAAATTGCCTAAAATTAGCTGTTGGTCATAATTAAATTTGTTCGAAAAATAATCATAAGATAAAATGATAAAAAAGCTCCCCAGGAAGTATAAAACATAGCCAGAAATTAGCCAGAAATCAAAATTGAGAAGTATATTCTTCTCAGTCATATTATTTAATAGCTCATTAAAAAATAAAAATGAACATATAAGAACCGACAGAAAAAACACAGCAGTTCCTATGCTGTTAAAATAAGTGTTTTCTAAAATAATATTAGTAGAAAAATAAATTAAAAGGACAAGTGTAAAAAGTGATCCTGCGATTAACCTATTTAACCTGTTGGTTAAAACCTTTACAAAATAATACGCAAAAATTACAGCGGACAGGAAGTAATGAATGCTGTACAACCAGTTATTATTGGCATAATTTAATGCTATAACACTGGCGTAAGAAATAATTACAGCCGCCAAAAAATAATAAATGAAAAGAACCTTTTCCCTGGTTAATTTATCTCTCCTGTACTCACGCCAAAGGGTAATCGCATAGATGAAATAAGAAAAAGGTTCTAAAAAATTCTTAAGAAAAGGTTCCATTCCGGGTATTACTTAAAAAATTCATCGCATTGAAATTCATCGGCACGGATAAGGACAACCGGGTACAGGGGACGGCGCAGCAGCGAGAGCAAACAGGCTTTCTTTTTTAGAGTCATGTAAGCCCTGGGCTATTACCTCAAAAACGGGCTCCTTCTCTGGCGGAAACGAAACAGTGATTCTCACAGTAATATCCTTTGTACCCTCACATAGCTTCCCTAATTCCTCGCTTTTGAAATAGCAGTTAACTTCTAATTGGTTTGGCATGGATAATATTTTATATAGTAAAAAATAATTATGATAAAACTAAAAAATTCATTTCATTAATTACAAATACAAAAATGAAAACCGTTATTTATTGTATTGATTAGGGTGAAAAAGCCTTTTAGAAAAGGTGGAAAGACCCTTTTATTTTTTAATTTATTGTACGTGCAACAATTCTCAACTGATCCGGCATAAAAATTTCCTCGCTAAACGTCATACACTAATGAATTATGTTTAATTTTAAAACCGTTGTACTAGAAAACCCTTAAAGATATGCCTGGTAAAGCTAACCCACACTTCTCATCATATAACTATTTTGCAGCCCTGTTCAATAATTCGGTTGAAAACAACGTAATATTAATGGATAATAAAGGGAATATTATTGCCATTAATGATGCGTTTACCAAATGTTTTGGTTACGAGCCTAAAGATTTAATAGGGCAAAATATGTGCGTATTATTTACTGAAGAAGATAAAAAAAAGGGCAAGCCGGAAGAAGAGGTAAGAAAAGTGCTAAGCTACCGGCAGGCATCAGACGATAATGACCTGGTTGCCAAAGATAAAACCGTGACCTGGGTAAAAGGTGAGTCTGTGCTGGTAACAAATGATGAAGGCGATGAAAGAATTTTAAAAGTTATCCAGGATATACACAAACAAAAAACGTCTGAAATTTCAAGGCAACAATTACATGATTTTAATGAAAGCATCTTGCGCTCTATAGACGATATGGTCATCGTTTTGGATGATAAAATGAATATATTAAAAGCCAACAAATCTTTTTCAGCCGTATTTGATACTGACCCCGTTGTGCAGGCAATCGATTTCGGGGTGCTTATAAAACCATTCGACCCTCTCGGCGAATTGTACGACAAAATTCAAAATACAATACAGGGCGGCAAAGGGTTTTCAAATGTCTCTTTCGAAATGCATGCTAATAGCGAAAAAAATATATTTGATGTTAACTGTGGACCGATGCACCACACTGACGGAGAAAATAATGTATTAATCGTGATACACAACATTACAGCTCACAAACAACTGGAAAGGGAAAGAGAAGATGTAATGGGGTTTGTGGCTCATGAAATAAGAAATCCCCTTGCAAATCTCGTGTTATGTAATGAGCTCATAGTAGAAGCTATTAAGGAAAATGACGGCGATTTAATAAATGATTTATTAAACAGAAGTAAAAATAATATTGCACGTCTTAATAAAATGATAGCGGAGTTGTATGATGCAACAAAAGTTGATTCAGGAAATTTGCAACTCGATATTTCCACGTTCGACTTTAATGAAATGATAAAAGAAGCTATTGATACTGTAAACGGCCTGCGACCTGCATATAATATACTGCTGCGTGGCGATGCAAATATTACTGTAAGTGGCGACAGGCATAGATTAATACAGGTTGTAACCAATTATCTCAGCAACGGTATTAAATATTCCAGGACAAATACAGACGTAATACTTACTACCGGTCATGATGAAACGATGATTACCGTTTCGGTAAAAGATGAAGGAGTGGGCATTACGGAAAAACAACTTCCTTTTATTTTTGAGCGCTTTTTCAGGGCAGAAAAAACCAGGGATATTGAAGGCATCGGACTGGGCCTTTACCTGTGCCGCCGAATTATCCTGGCACATCGCGGCCGGGTATGGGCAGAGAGCGAAGAAGGAAAAGGTTCTGTATTTTATTTTACCGTACCAATACATTACAATCCCGGCTAAGCGTCAGGTAAGTTCATCATGTTGTGGGTAAAAAACTTCCTTCTCATCCTGCACCTCTTCCGATTCATCTTTTTTGAACATCAGGCCTATCATCATAATAAGGGCCGATAATAAGATAACCTGTATGAGTAGCAGCTCATTCACAAAATGTATTTGTCTTGCAAAAGGAATAGATATGAAAAGCAATATGGTTATTAATCCTCGCGGGGCGATAAACAACATTGGACTAAGTGGTATTCCCGCAATTTTAAGATGAATAAACCGTACGAGTAAGATAGTGCCTACGATAGAGCCTGCAATCATAAGGCTGGTTGGATTGAATAAAGACTTTACATCTGTAACGAAACCGAATAGTAAAAAAAACAAGGTGCGTATAAGGAACGTGATTTCAACAACAATTTCCCTGAACCTGTGAACTTCTGTATCTAACCTTTCGGGTTTCAGTTTCTGAATGAAAGAAAAGTTTTTAAATTCTTCCAGGTTGTTTAATAATAATCCGAATATGAGAATAAAAATGAGCGCCGGTAAATCGTAGATATAGGAAATAGCATAAATTAATATAATGATAGTAATAATGGGAATGAACTTTACATGGTGATCAATCTTTTTGATAAGAAATGCTAATCCTATGCTTGCTCCAAGCGAAACAACAAACATGATAACGAGTTGCATGAAGAAGTTCCCGACGCCAGATAAATTAATGATTTCATTTGCGGTGAAAAAATTGAAAAGAATAACTCCAAAAATATCTGACCAACTGCTTTCATAAATCACAAATTCCTTTTGACTTTTTGCCAGGTGCCGTGCGCTTGGAATTGCCACAGAACTGCTGATAATACACAAAGGGATTGCATTAATAAATCCGTCAACGAGGCTTTGCCCTGAATAATAACTAAATCCAAAGCCTATAGCTAAAAATAAAACTATGAGAGGGATAAGCCCGGAAAGTGCAGATTTCGTTAAAATGTTTTTCTTGCTCTTATTAAGTTCCAGTTCGAGACCGCCTTCCAATACAATCAATATGAGGCCAACGGTTCCAAAAAGAGGAAGCATTGGTTTTAAATCGGGAAGTTTAAGTTTAAAGAAATCTGTAACCTGGTGTACCCCCCACCCCAATACTAGTAAAAGTAATACCGTGGGTATTTTAGTGTGTTTTGAACTCAAGTCAAAAGCATAAGCAATTAAAATAAGCAGGCAAAGAGTAATGATCAATGTTACCGTCATAAATACCTGGATTAGTTATTTTAAGCGCTTTTTCTTACAGGAATTCTTTGGTTCAAAGAAAAGCAAACATATAGAATTATACACCATCATAAATAAATACACCGAGGATAAATATGAGATGAGCTGGATATTGACATGGAAACCAAAACCTTTGAGGTGCATTTAGTAATTAAAAATTAAGCAATTTTTTTTCAAACCATTACAAAGCGGAGTTCCCTATTCACCTATCCGTTCCCGTGGTTTATTGGTGTGCTAAAGAGTAAGGGACCGTTTTCTTTTTGAACTATTGTGAAGTTCATTTTAATTCATCCAATACCGGGCTGGCGGAGGAAGTTATTTCGGAATGTTTCTCATTATTCTGTTGTTCAAATATGGTAATCGTATTCATTCCTTTTTTTAACCAGCAACCTGGCACATACAAAGTTTGTTGCGGGCCCTTGCTCCAATACCTGCCCAAATTATGCCCGTTTATAAAAACAATCCCTTTGCCCCATGTATGCATGTCTAAAAATGTGTCTCCTGTTTTGCTGAGGTTGAAAGAGCCATTGTAAATGACAGGATGATCTTTAGTGTAGGTGGTCGTGAAAGATTGCAAAGACGGCTCATCGCTCATAGGCAACTCGTACATTTTCCAATCCCCGGTTATTACAACATCATTAATACTAACGGGGCCTATAATTCCTTTCAGGTTGTGAATGATTTCAGCGCCGTAATTTATCCGGCCCATATTCTCGACGAGGATATCCAATGTGGCATTCAGAGGTAAGTCAACATCGCAGGAATAATTATTTTCATTACGGTTAAGCGTTGCAATTTTTTTACGATTTACATAAACAATCGCATAATCCCTTAAACCCTTAATTTGTAATTTCCCTTTTATTGGTTTTTCAATTTTTTTAGAATACAAAACATAACCATTGCCCTGGTTAAGTGATTCAAAAGTTTGTGGAGTATCGCTAACTACCGGTAGAACTTTTTTTATATATTGAAAAAAGTCAATGGCCTTATTTAATTTGATTGAAGGAATTGTAATTACCGGTATTTGCGCTGGAACGGGCGGAATTTTATGAGTTGCATATTTTTGAAATAATTCGCGAAGCGCCATGTATTTACCGGTTGCCCATCCTGCTTCGCTTATGGGCGCATCGTAATCATAGCTCGTAATGTCAGGTTGTATGTCGTGTTTCCCGTCATAATTTGCACCACTTGTAAATCCAAAATTTGTACCGCCATGTATCATATAAAAATTAAATGATATTCGCCCCTTTAGATATTTTTCTGCCTGTGTAACTACATCTCCGGTTGATACTTTTTGAAATGCCTCTGCCCAGTGATCCAACCAGCCGGGGTAAAATTCAGCAACCATGTAAGGCCCGGTTCCATTGTTATATTCATTCACCGCTCTTTTTAAATTCTCAACATTGTCTTCACCATTTGCAGTTGGTAAAGCGCCAGGTATAGTACCGCCATTAAATAGTGAGCTTCCATCGGACGTGAATAACGGAACATCAAACCCGGCATCTAGTAATTGTTGTTTAATGGCAGCACTATATGCTTTATGGTCTTCCATAGAAATATCTTTTCGCTGTGCCACATAAGAGCCAAATTCATTTTCTGCCTGAATCATAATTATGGGGCCGCCTTTTGTTACCTGCAAATCCCTAACTTGTTCGGCGAGTTTATTTATATATGTTTTACATGAATCTAAGAAAGCCTGATTATTGGAGCGTATCACTAATGATTTTTCCTTTTGTAACCACCACGGATAGCCGCCAAATTCCCACTCGGCACAGGCATAAGGGCCGGGCCTTAGAATTACCATCAGTCCTTCATCCCTGGCGGTCTTTATAAACTCCCTTATATTTTTATTACCTGTTTTAAAATCCCAAACACCAGGAGATGTTTCATGATAATTCCAAAATACATACGTGGCAACCGTATTCAATCCCATTGCCTTTATCATCTGCAGCCGGTGACGCCAGTATTCTTTCGGCACTCTTGCAAAATGCATTTCACCTGAATGAATTTGTATGGGTTTCCCGTCATATACAAATGAACCATCCTTTATTTCAAATGAATGTTTTGTTTGGCTGATGGAAGTTGTTGTAAAAACAAATAATGATACTGCTAAAAAAAATATATTTTTCATAAACCCAATCTCCTTAAGGTTCAAAAACTAAAATCAATAATCGAATTTTTTTCAAACTTAAGCAAATGATTAAGCAAATAAGACCGCAAACGGTTGCGTTTATTTCCTGTTAAGAAGAAGGCGGTAATTATGATGACTTTTTGATCACGCTTTATTATCAAAGGGAACCTCAGTAGAAATAATTGCATCGATAGACCTTCCCTTATTCCGTCATCAAAAAAATCAAGGAGGGCAATAAACGATGGAGATTATTTTTCGATATATCTTTCTTTGCAGGTTAATTCAGCCCTCCCTGCCCACGATATAATTTTAAAGTTTTATCTAATTGCATTTTTAAAACCGTCATATACGGGTCTTTATATTTTGCGGGTACATCTATAAAAACCAATCCGGGCACAGAACTCCATGAAATTTTGCCGACGATTTTTGGTTTCAAATGTTCGGTTGTTCCAACAATTTGAATATCCTTAATTGTATTTACCAATCCTTTGATCATAACATTACCTGCACCTTGTTGCGGTAAAAAAATATACAGTGTGGTAGAATCTTTTGATAAAGTTGAAGGCCCGTAAAAATGGCCTTGGGGTAAACCCGGTATTGTTCCAAAAATCGCTTCACCATTTTTTTTATTCCACTTCCCTAATTCTTTTAGAATATTTACCTGCTCAGCAGGAATAGTTCCATCTTCTTTCGGTCCTATATCCAATAAAAGATTACCGCCATTACTTACAGCATCCACAAAAATACTTATCACTTCAAATGGTGTCTTGTAATTCGTATCATCAGGATGGTAGCCCCAGTTATTATTTGTAGTCATGCATAATTCCCACCAGTTAAACTTAGGCCGGCTTACAGGAAAATTTTGCTCGGGTGTTTCATAATCTCCATAACCCTGCAGCCTTCCATTAATAATTGCATTTGGTTTTAAATCTAAAATTTCATTTCTAACTTTTTTCGCCTGCCATTCATCAGCGCTGTGTTCCCAATCGCCATCAAACCACCACAGGTCTGGCTTATATGCCTTGTTTATTTCATCAATTTGTGATTGAAAAAAATGTTGGAAGCGTTGCCAGCGCTTCGGCTCATCAGCAATTTTATACCGGGTGCTGTCTTTCGTAAAGCCGGGATAATCTGGATCGCTCCAGTCTATTAAAGAAAAATAAGCGCCCCGTTTAATTCCGTCTTTATCCAAAGCAGCATAAAACGGATGTAATACATCTCTCTTTGCAGGAGTATTTTCCGGCACATTAAAGTGGTTTTGTTTGGTGGGCCATAATGCCACACCATCATGGTGCTTCGTCGTGATGACAGCATATCGTGCGCCACTTTGTTTAATAAGGTCGGCCCACGCCTGTGGATTATATTTTGAAGCCGTAAAGTTTTTTAGTTGCTTCATATAATTTTCATAGCTAATTTTTTTATTGTAAAAACTCCAGCTTTCATCTACCCCTTCCACTGAATAAATTCCCCAATGAATAAAGATCCCCAGTTTGGCATCTGCAAACCATTGCATCTTTTGACGGATAGAATCAGGATTCGTTTTTTGCTGGGAAAACCCAGGCGGGAAAGAAACCTGAAGAATCAAAACAAGTAATACTGGCCTTA
>JBBSPK010000112.1:0-10725 GCA_038258875.1 Chitinophagales bacterium | reverse complement strand
TCACAGAGGTTATTACATTCGCTGTCTTGCGGCCTACTCCGGGTAAAGTAAGCAGTTCCTCTACTGTCATTGGAATATGACCGTTGTAATTTTCCATTACTTTTTTTGCCATTCCAATAAGATGTTTGGTCTTATTATTTGGATACGAGATGCTTTTTATTAATGATAATAAATCATCGGGCGAAGCATTGCTCATAGATTCAATGTCAGGATACTTCGCAAAGATTTGCGGTGTAGTTTGATTAACTCTTTTATCGGTGCATTGTGCGGAGAGGATGACGGATACAAGTAATTGATAAGGATTATCATAAATCAATTCAGTTTCGGCATCAGGAGCGTGTGATGTAAAATACTTTATTACAAATTCGTAACGTTCTTTTTTCGTCATAAAAAAAATTCCCGCCTATTGACGGGAACGAAAATACTTTTTTTAGAAATAATAGTTTAGTGTGGGTATAACTGGCCCTGTTTCTTGCTAATATGGCTTAATATTTTAGAAATTGTTTCTTCTCTCGGAGACAGATTAACTTCTTCAAGATTTTTTTGCGCAAATGAAATTTGCTCCAACGATTCACGCAGTTTCCAATCATTTTCCAAGGCAACGTTTATAGCTGCAGTCTTTTGTACAGAAGTCTCCCTATACAGGTATTGTATCAGGTCTTCCTGAGTGAATGTATTCATAAAATTTTTTGTGGCTTTATTAATAAAAAATCTATCCTAAAATTAAAAACGCCCTAAGTACAGAAATATTGTATCATCCATATTCTATCTGCTTGAAGATGAATCAGAAGTGATAATGAACAAATCTTCATTATCTTTTTTCATCATATACTTTTCCCTTGCATATTTTTCAAGCGTTTGAGGGTTGGTTTTTAATAAATCCAATTCCTCTTTTGTAGCTGCAATTTGCCTCGTCATCACTTTTTCACTTTCTTCCAGTTTATTCAATTCATGAATCCTCTTAAATTGCAAGGGTATATCATTTCTGTCAAAGAACATCATCCATACCGCAAAAGCTATGCCCGTTATAAGGTACTTATTTGTCAATAGTGGTTTTACCATAGACTTGTTTTATTTTCTTTTTGGTAATCAATCGGTTTACTCACTAATATTTTATCCAGTTTTTTTATTACCAGTAATATTACTTACCAAATTTAATTTTTCCTTTTGGGAAAACGGCACTTTCCGCTAAAATTTCTTCGATCCGCAGTAACTGGTTGTACTTGGCAATGCGATCTGTACGGCTTGCCGAGCCTGTTTTTATTTGGCCGCAATTTAATGCAACAGCAAGATCTGCAATCGTGGTATCTTCTGTTTCGCCACTCCTGTGACTCATTATAGTATTATAACCATTATTTTGCGCCAGGGATACTGCGTTTATAGTTTCCGTTAGTGTGCCTATCTGGTTCACTTTTACAAGGAGTGCATTGGCCGTGTTCTCATCTATTCCTTTTTGTAACCTTTTTACATTTGTAACAAAAAGATCATCACCAACCAATTGTATTTTTTTGCCAAGCCGGTCAGTCATCAATTTCCATCCATTCCAATCATCTTCTGCCATTCCATCTTCTATAGAAATTATTGGATATTTCTTAACCCAACTTTCCCAAAAATCTACCATTTTTTCACTGCTTAATTTCTTACCGTCACTTTTGTGAAAGTGATATACTTTTTTTGCCGCATCATACATTTCACTTACCGCAGGATCCATTGCGATTGCCACCTGTGTTCCTGCTTTGAATCCAGCCTTTTCTATAGCAGTAAGCACTGTTTCAATAGCTTCTTCATTACTTTGAATATTGGGAGCAAATCCACCTTCATCACCCACATTGGTACTGTATCCTTTTTTCTTTAATACATCTTTTAATACATGAAAAATTTCAACTCCAAAACGTAACGCTTCACTAAAAGAGGAAGCTCCCACCGGCATCACCATAAATTCCTGGAAATCTATTTTATTATCGGCATGCGAGCCACCATTTAAAATATTCATCATAGGAATGGGAAGAATCTTTGCGTTAGTACCACCGATATAACGGTAAAGGGGCAGGTTTGCTTCTAAAGCTGCTGCCTTTGCAACAGCAAGGCTTACAGCCAAAAGTGCATTAGCGCCCATTTTACCTTTATTTTCAGTGCCATCAAGCGCGAGCATTGTGTTATCGATACCTGTTTGATCGGCAACGTCCCATCCAATAAGCTTTTCTGCTAAAAAGGTGTTTACATTTTTAACTGCCTTTAATACGCCCTTACCTCCATATATCTTTTTATCTCCGTCACGTAGCTCTACAGCTTCATGAACCCCGGTACTGGCACCGGAAGGAACTGCAGCTCTTCCTAAAAATTCATTTTCTGTAAGAATATCCACTTCGATAGTGGGATTTCCACGGCTATCTAGTATTTGACGTGCATGTATGCTTGCGATATAGCTCATAATTGTGTTGACTAATTGTTTTGAATATTTCCGGTTAAGTTTCTGAAAACATCTTCAAGACTGTTGCTTTCACTTTGCAAAGAAATAATGTTTAAATTTTTTTGAAGACTAAATGTAATAAGATGTTTTTTTACATTTTCAGGATTAAAAGTTTGTAGTTTAAAGATGGAAGCTTTCTCCACTTCTACTTTTTGAACATCGTCGATTTCAGAAAGAAGATTTATGTCAACATTTTCTGCAAAATGTACAATAACTATATGATTTGATTTATTTGATAACTGGAGATTTGCCAGTGTATCGTCCGCTACAATACTTCCTTTATTAATTATTATTATCCTGTCGCATATGCTTTCTACTTCCTGCAAAATATGCGATGAAAAAAGTACAGTTTTATTTTTACCAAGGTTTTTAATTACCTGCCTTATTTCTATAATCTGATTTGGATCTAAGCCACTGGTAGGCTCGTCAAGAATTAGCACTTCGGGATCATGAACCAGGGCTGCTGCAAGTCCCACCCTTTGTTTATACCCCTTGCTAAGCTGTCCTGTCTTTTTATTACTTTCTGTTGAAAGGCCGGTTAGTTCGATCACTTCTTCAATTCGTTTTTTTATACCCGTTTGTATTTTGTGTATTCCGGCAATAAAACTGAGATATTCCCTCACATACATTTCATAGTATAATGGATTGCCCTCCGGTAAGTAACCAATTTGTTTTTTTACCTGCAATGCATTATTACGAACGTCTATTCCATTTACATTTACAGCACCCGAATCTGCTTCAATATAGCCGGTAATAATTTTCATAGTTGTAGATTTACCTGCTCCATTTGGCCCAAGGAAACCAACTATTTCATTATTTGCCGCCTTAAAAGAAATGTTATCAATCGCCTTTTGCGTACCGTAAGTTTTTGTAAGATTGGAAATGGTAATTGACATGCAGTAAATGTAATGCGAATGTAACGACTATGAAAAGTATAAAAGTACCAAGAATTTTTTTAAAATTCGTATCACGAAAAGGTGACGTTCAGGTGGGCTGTTAATGGCAAAATTTATCAGAAAATATTTTTATCCATTTTTTTTCCCTGGTGGTTGATTCCTGTTATTTCGATTCCTGTTATTATTTTGTTTGTTTTGAGATGGTTTTTGTTTCTGCTGTTGGTTTTGGTTTGAAGCCGGTTGGTCACCCCTGTTTCTTCGGTTATCTCTTCTTTTTCGGGTTCCTTTTTCAAGCGATTTTAAACTTATGTGCCCGACAACATCAACAAATTCCGGCTCTACATCCTTAGGCTTCCCACTCACAATCTCAACGGTTTCCAGCGCCTCGGGTTTAATTCCCTGCCTGTTTTGTTCCTGGATTTTTTTTACGCTTTCAATAGATAATGGATAATGCTTGGTGCTCTCTGGCAATGAATACCACATGAGATTGCGGAAAATATCTTTCTTTATTAAAAACGCACGTCCCTTTGCAACCTCTATAACTTCGGCATCATCCGGGAAATGCTGCAACGCATCCAGGTAAGTATCTAATTCATAGTTAAGACAGCATTTCAATCTTCCACATTGGCCGCTCAACTTTGTTTGATTAATACTTAGGTTCTGGTAGCGGGCTGCATTTGTATTTACACTTTTGAAATCCGTAAGCCATGTGCTGCAGCATAATTCCCTTCCACAACTTCCGATGCCGCCTACCTTACCGGCTTCCTGGCGGGCGCCAATCTGCTTCATTTCCACTTTTACTTTAAACTCCGAAGCATATACTTTAATGAGTTCACGAAAATCAACACGGTCATCAGCAATATAAAAGAAAGTAGCCTTTCTGCTGTCGGCCTGTATTTCTACTTCCGCCATTTTTAGATCGACCTTTAGTTGTCTTGCTATTGCACGGCTCCTGATCAAAACCTCATGCTCGCGTCCTTTGGTTTCCTTCCATTTAATAATATCATTGTCCGATGCTCCTCTTAATACTCTTTTAAATTCTGAGCTATCTTCTTTTAAGCCACGTTTTTTGAGTTGAAGTCGTACCAGTTCTCCCCTGATACTCACGGTGCCCACATCGAAACCGCTTACTCCTTCAACGGCAATAATGTCACCTTTGTCAAAAATGTGAAGGGTATTATTTCTATAAAAATCTTTACGACTGCCCTGGTTGAAAGAAACTTCAAGAATTCGGCAGTTACTTTCAGGGTCACTAAAAGGAAGGTTGGCGAGCCAGTCATGCACATTCATGCGGTTGCAACCACCCGTACTACAACCTCCATTGCTTTTACACCCCCCGGGTTTACCGGTACTACAGCTGGTACAACTCATACTAGTATCGTAAAAATTTAAGTCAAAAATTAATATAAAGAGGGAATGAGCAGATAGGTATACAGCTATACAAGCATCAGATTTTAGATAATTTTACTATTTGATTAAGAGAACAACCCTTATTATTTTTTTGTAAAACTATTGTGAGCCTTTTGGAGGCCAATAATAAACGAAATGCTTTATGACTGAAATGGTAACTTAAAAAAATATAACTTCTGCAATCTTCATTTTCCTCAATTTACCAAAATTAACGAATTATCCTTAATAATATGATACAGCCTGATGGAGAGTGCGTGGAACAACATTTTAGCATGGGCATTACGCTCTATATAAAAGATGGCTTTATCCAGTTCAGTAATGATCGCCTCCTGCGCTTCGATACTGCATAGCTTGTTAAATCGTAAAGCAAAATCTCTTTCATTTCCAGGTATATACAACCGAACATCAATGGAGGATGATTCACTGATAAACCTGACCTTTAAAGCCTGGCTTAATAAATGAATAAAATAACGAATAAATTGTTTTTGCTTTTCGCGCCCAAGCTGGCTTATTTCTTCGATCCATTTAAGTTGTAAAGCGATATTATTTTTCAAAATCACGTTGAGCCATTCTCTTAAAAGGCCTTGCCAATCCTGCTCGTCATTCTGTAATAATTGAATCGCTTCACGATAATTTCCTTCACTTAAGCCGGCAATTTGTGTGGATCGTTCAATGGGTATACTTTTGGTAGTCGTCAACTCATTTTCAATTTCAGAGTTGGATAACAGGGGAATCTTAATGAGCTGTGTCCTTGATAATATGGTTGGCAAAATCGCATTTTCGTCTTCAGCGACAAAAATAAAAAGGGTATCGGGCGGAGGTTCTTCGATAAGCTTTAAGAGTTTATTACCTTCTTTACCCAAAAATTCGGGCATCCACATAATCAAAATCTTATAGGGGCTTTCAAAAGCTTTTAGGCTTAATTTATGATTTATTTGATTACATTCTTCTGCAGTTATATTTCCCTGCTTATTAGAGGCGCCTAAAAACTGCAGCCAGTCATATGCATTTCCATAAGGATATGTTGCAATAAATTCACGCCATTCATTTATATAGTCATCACTTACAGGGGGAGTACCCGATTTTTTGGGTATCACAGGAAATGAAAAATGTATGTCCGGATGAATATATTGTTTTGCTTTAATGCAGGAAGGGCAGTAATCACAGGAGTTCAGTATTCCTGCCGTTCCTGAAGCGGGTGCGTTACTCTCTTCTCCAAATAAACCAGGCTGCGTTAATGTGTTATTTTTCGCTGCATTACAAACTACGTATTGAGCAAAGGCTAAGGCCAAAGGGAGGGACCCGCTGCCCTCTTTACCTAAAAACAATAAAGCATGACTCAACCTGTTATGCTGAACAATATCGGTTAAATGCTTTTTTATCGCATGCTGGCCAATTACATTGTTAAACTGCATAATAAATTCCTATAAAGCAAATAAATTAAGACGGGATAAGGTTTGTGAAAGCAATATTAAGTTTTATGAAAGTTTATCTTAAATACTTAACTATTTCCTCACTCATAGGGCTAACGGCGGTATCAAATTTCCCAATTAACACACCATTTTCATCTAGTAAAAATTTGGTGAAATTCCATTTTATTTCTGCATCCATTACTCCATTTTCTGATTTATTAGTAAGCCATTTAAAAATAGGAGCAATATCATCACCTTTTACCGAAACTTTAGCAGCCATTGGGAAAGTAACTCCATAATTTTTTGTGCAAAATGCCTTAATCTCATCATTATTGCCTGGTTCCTGGTTGCCAAAATTATTTGCCGGAAAACCCACTATCACTAACTTGTCTTTATACTTCTCATATAATTTTTGCAGGTATTCATATTGAGGCGTAAAGCCACATTTAGATGCCGTATTAACAACTAAGATTTTTTTTCCTTTAAACTCGGAAAAGTCGATGGTGCCGCCTGTGAGGCCATCAACCTTAAAATCATAGATTGACGTTGATTTGGATAGAAAGGTTGGTGAGGGCAACATAAAAGATATTAGTATAAATGATGTGCAGACTATAAGTAATTTTTTCATTTTATTATTTTTTACAAAGATACTAATTCATAAAATGAAGGTTCGATTAGATTTTAGATTGTCATTTCTCATAACAACCCAAATCGG
Source organism: Chitinophagales bacterium (assembly GCA_038258875.1). GTDB lineage: Bacteria > Bacteroidota > Bacteroidia > Chitinophagales > Chitinophagaceae > Ginsengibacter. The sequence goes on along the minus strand of JBBSPK010000112.1, from coordinate 3,822 downwards.
GAAGTCCATTGGCCCTGGGATTGTCGTCAAGATCTAAGGGAAAAGTTGTTAAAACACCAGCATCTATGGAGGGAGATAAAGGATGATCATTAAAGCGGAAGTCGTAATAATTTTTTGAAACATTAATACTATCAAACATTAGATCGGCATTCTGTATTGGAGAATCAAATGTGGCAACTGATGGAATGTCTTTTGCCTTATAAAGAACATGATTAAATACTACTGAAAAAGGATCTGTACCTTGTTTGTTTACTACAATTTCGTCATCGACATTTCCCCCATCTCCCCAAAAGATACAATTTTGAAAGATTGCATTGAGCGATTTTGTTACCGTAACACCTCCCTGCATTGCGGCATTTGAAAGCTGCAAAACAGGGTTCTTATGTGTTATAAAAAAATTATTATAAGACGCTACTGTGCAGTGAACAAAGTTATAATTACCGCCCAGCCCTATTAGGATATTGCTGCCACAATTACTAATAAGGCAATTGTCAGCATCTATATCGGTATTGATGCCAAGTATTCCCGCATCATAGATGTTGTCAATAACAGATTGAGTAATCGTCACTTTAGGATTCGCAGTTATTGAAAGTTCTTGTGCTATAATTCCCTGGTATGCATTTTTAATAATTGTGTGTTTCATATAATTATCCTTGCTGCTGCCACTAAAGAATATACCGGGCCAACTTGCAGGCAAATCGCGATAATCCGGATCGAGCCTGTCGCCATTAAAAATTACGCTGTCTTGTTTTGTGCCGTTCACTATTAAAGTGCCATCCACCAAAAAAGGAGCATTGGCATGTAAATATATTCTTGTTCCGGCCTCAACATTAAGGGTTGAATTGGAATCAATTAAGATGCCTCCCAAAATAACGTAAGGAAGTGTTTTGTCCCAGGTTATATTTCCCGTGAGCTTAACACTATTAAGAAAAATAGCATTTTGCCCATAGGCCTGCAATTGTACAAATTTTTGATTGCCATTGTAACTTATTAAAATGCTATCCTGGATAATGAATGGAAGATTTTCTGCTGTGGGATTTATATTGACCTGTACAAAAACATAAATACTGTCATTAGCATTGATTTCTATGTTATCTACTTCAGTGGCGGATGTGCCATCAACATTTATCTTAAATGGCGAAGAGCTACCTCCCGATAATTTTACCTGCGACAGGCGAAGCTTTTGATTGTTATCGTTAAAAATTTTGAATGATTGTATAACCGAACCTACAGAAGTAAAAACCGTATCATAAGACAAAGTATCGGTACTTGTATACAAATTTGCCTGGGAGCTTGTAATAAAAGATTCTTTTTTGCAGGAAAAAATTATTGCTGACACGAAAAAGAAAAAAAATAAATATTTCAGCCGCATCATTTATATTAACTTTTAATTTTTCAAAAGGTTTTAAATTGTAAAAAACCTGAACCCTGATAAAATAATAACATAATATCATTTTGTAGCAATTGCAAATGACGCAATGCTTAAACGAACTCCGTCAACTTTTAAGATTTCTGAACCACATGCTTCGATAGTTGCGCCCGTTGTAATAACGTCATCAACTAATAAAATATGTTTTCCTTTCAATGCTGCAGGGGCAAGAACTGAAAAACTTTTTTCAACATTTTCCCACCGTTCAATTCGTCCTTTTTTTGTTTGAGTCTCTGTATGTACAATTCTTGTAACATTATTTGTTACCAACGGGATATTCATAATCTCGCTAATGCCTGCACAAAGTATTGATGATTGATTAAAGCCTCTTTTAAATTCCTTTTGTGAAAATAAGGGTAATGGTACCAACGCATCAATATTTGAAAAGCGATTGCTCTTTAATAAACTTAGGCCGATCATGTTTCCAAGGTATAACCCAACTTTTTTATTGCCCCTGTATTTAAATTCATGAATAAGGTTTTGAATAATGGAATCTTTAGAAAAATAAAATTCACTCATTCCAGCGGTAATTGGTATTCTTCCCCAAAAATTTTTTTCTACCGGGTTATTTGAATGTAAGGCAAAACCCGTATGAGGTAAATCATTGATGCAATCAAGACACAAAAAGTTTTCTTTTTCTATAATATCGCTCCCGCAGCCAAGACAGTTGTGAGGATAAAAAAAATGAACTAAAGGAGATAGTATGGTAGATTGCAAATTCAAAAGCAATTCGTTGTGGTTAAAATAAATACTGGTATAGTTCTTCAACTTTGCCTAAAGGAACTACCTCGATGGTGAATTTTGTTTTACCAAGCCCTTTGGTATTATACTTACTAACTATAATTTTTTCAAACCCAAGTTTTTGAGATTCGGCTATGCGTTGTTCAATCCTGTTAACTGCTCTTATTTCTCCGCTAAGCCCAACTTCTCCTGCAAAACAAATATGTAAAGGCAACGCCACATCTTCATAAGAAGAAAGTAATGCGCTGAGCACTGCCAGGTCTATCGACGGATCTTCAACCTTTAATCCTCCTGCAATATTTATGAAAACGTCTTTAACTCCAAAATGAAACCCGCCTCTTTTTTCAAGGACCGCGAGCAATAATTGAAGTCTTCGCAAATCAAAACCGGAATTGGTTCTTTGAGGTGTTCCATATACGCTTTGTGTTACCAATGCCTGAACTTCTATCAACAACGGCCTGATACCTTCCATTGTTGCTGCAATAGCAACACCACTCAATTGCTCTTCTTTTTGCGTGATAAGAATTTCTGACGGGTTGCTTACCTGTCTCATTCCTTCACCTGTCATTTCATATATTCCTAATTCTGATGACGAGCCAAAGCGATTTTTGAGTGTACGTAAAATTCGATATGCATAGTTGCGGTCTCCTTCAAATTGTAAAACAGTATCTACCATGTGCTCCAAAATTTTTGGCCCCGCAATGCTACCATCCTTTGTGATATGGCCAATTAAAAAAACCGGCGTATTAGTTTCCTTCGCAAAGCGTTGAAATTCGGCAGCGCTTTCTCTTATTTGTGAAACACTGCCAGGGGCAGACTCTACATAAGGTGATTGTAAAGTTTGAACCGAATCAACAATTACGAGCTGAGGTTTTAGTTTTTTTATTTCCTGGAAGATGGTTTGTGTGTTTGTTTCAGTAAGAAGAAAAAATTTTTCATTTTGAATCTGAATGCGGTTTGCACGCATTTTGATTTGTTGTTCACTTTCTTCTCCGCTTATATATAGTGTAAGAATATTTTGCATTTGCAATGCGGCCTGCAAAAACAAAGTGGATTTACCAATGCCCGGTTCACCAGCGATTAAGACAATGCTGCCTGTCACAATTCCACCCCCTAATACTCTATTCAGTTCCGCATCAGCTGTAACTATTCTTTTCTCTTCTCCACTGCTCACGTCAGCTAATGATATTGTTTTAAGACCTCCACTTAATCCTGAAAATTCTTTCCACTCACTTTGTTTTTTATCGGTACCTCTTACAATTACTTCTTCAACAAACGTATTCCATTGTTCACAGGAAGGACATTTTCCAGACCACTTTGAACTTTCCTGTCCACAGTTGCTGCAAAAAAAAGCTGTCCTTGTTTTACTCATTTTCTAAATTGTGAGTAATGAAATTAATCAATCATTATGAGAGCAAATAAAATGTAGGAATAAGTTACAACTGCAGATTAAAATTAATGCCGGGGAGAAAATTTTGTAAAGAAAAGTAAAAGGGCCAGTATTACTACCAGCCCTTTGTACTTACTAACCCATTAAATTCTATTGCTAAATTACAAATTGCAGCCACAAAAACAAATTAATTTTAATTGATGTTAATAAATTCATCCCAATCTTTAAAATATAGGTAAGATAAATAAAAGTGCCATAAATT
>JBBSPK010000111.1:0-10773 GCA_038258875.1 Chitinophagales bacterium | reverse complement strand
TTTGCCGAAGCAGCCCGCATTGCCTGCGTGCTTATCGTTACAAAAGCAATAACTATAGAAACAAATCCGGCTAATACAAATACCCACCAACTTATATTTGTCCGGTATGCAAAATCAGCAAGCCATGTATTCATGGCCCACCACGCAATGGGGAATGCAATGACGGCAGCTATTACAATAAGCATGACGAAATCCTTTGATAAAAGCCGTACCAATTGGGCTGCATTTGCTCCTAAAACTTTTCTTATTCCTATTTCTTTTGTTCTGCGGGTAACCGTTAGCGTTGCCAATCCGAATAGCCCCATACATGCAATGAATATGGATAAGCCGGATGCAATTTTTACAACTGTGGCACTTTTTTGTTCCTGCCCGTAAGCAATTGCAAGTTTTTCATCCAAGAACTGGTATTCAAAATCCTGGTTAGGCGCAATGGCCTGCCATGTCTTTTTTAATATATTGATATTATCCTGTAGGTCGCCGCCTTTCATGCGCACCGAAATGCGTGGTTGCGGAGCATTGGCAAACATAACGTTATTGGATTGGCGTGCAATCGTATCAAACTTTAATGATAATACCAGCGGTTTTATTTTACTATGCAATGATTCATAGTTGAAATCTTTCATTACGCCTACAATTTGCTGCGAATATGTTCCGAACTTTTTACCAACCGGTTCTTTTATTCCATATTCATTTACGAATGTTTCATTTACAAGAATGCTGTTATTGGAATCAGCAGTATTTTCGGGAGAAAAGCCCCTGCCTTGTACAATTGGGATTTGCATTGCTTTGGTAAAGCCCGCATCAATTTCATTGTATTGAAAATTGTGGTACTGCTTTTTTTCATCAGAATAACCAAGTGTGGCCCAGGGCGTTTCTGCAAAACTGAAAGTAGCTACGCTTGCATCAAGCACCTGCGGGTATTTTGACAATTCATTTTTATACAACTTAGCCAAAGAAAATCCTTCAGCTCTATTTTTATTGGTCGGTACAATTATTACCTGGTCTTTGCTATAACCAAGATTTTTATTGTGCAGGTAATTCATTTGCTTACTAATAATTATGGTGCAAATAATCATTACAATAGAGGCAACAAATTGCCCGACGATTAATCCCTTCCTGAATAAGCCTGCGTTATTTTTTAAATTCAATTTTCCTTTCAGTACCTCAACAGGATTAAAACCCGAAAGTATGATTGCGGGATAAACGCCTGCAACCAAAGCGATGACGATCATCAGCAAAAAACAAAAAACAATAAATAACAAGTCGAAATGAAAATTAAGATTCCTGTTGATTAGGGTATTGAAAGGTTTAATTAAAAAGAACGCAATCACTAAGCCTATAATGACGGAGATAACAGTTACCAATAATGCTTCGCCCCAGAATTGCTTTATAAGTTGCTTTCGTTGCGCACCTAAAGTCTTTCTTACGCCAACTTCCAATGCCCTTGTAGTAGAACGGCCAATTGACAGCGTAATAAAATTGATACATGCAACCAGTAAGATTAAGATACCAATCGTTGCCAGTATATAAGCATACTTCGGATTGCTTATGGGCTGAATGCCGACAGGCATTGAATCATCTAAATGAATTGAAGTCAAAGGCTGCAGGTATAAATTATATTCTTCGGTTCCATAATCTTCGCCAAGCTGCTGCTTAAGCATTGCAGGGAACTTTTTTTCGAGCGTTGCTGCCAGAACATTGTTTTTAAGTAGTATATAAGTTTCACCAAAAACATTGAACCAGCTATGCAACATTCTTTCGCTAAAAATCAGCTTATCATTTGCATACGAAAGCAGGATGTCATATTTAATACTTGACTCTTCCGGTGCACCTTCTGCGATGCCTGCAACAGTGAATAATTTTTTTTCATCACCTAAAGTCATTTCAAAACTTTTGCCTAAGGCACCCCGATAGCCATCGGGGCTATTTCCAAAATATTTTTTGACAATTGCCGGTGTAATTATAACTGAATTGCTATTTGGAAAAGGATTATCACGATTACCCTGCAGCAATTTGAAATCAAACATCCTAAACAGGGTTGAATCCACCATCGTAATGTTCTCATTAAACGAATCGTCCCCAATTTTTATGAGCGTATTTGAGTTAAGTACACGACACATGGATTCCACTTCCGGAAAACTGCTTTTAATAGCAGGCCCCGCAGGCACTGATGTTACCGTATTTTTAAATTCCTGCCCGTCGGCTTTCTCGTACTGCCAAACACGGTATATGCGATCAGCTTTTGTATTGAACCGATCATAACTAAATTCGCTTCTTACAAACAGCATAATTAAAAAGCAACATGTAATACCAACCGCCAGCCCCAGTATATTAATTGCTGTATAAGTTTTGTACCGAACCAGGTAACGCCACGCTATTTTGAAATAATTTTTTATCATAAAATTTTATTATTCGGGGCGTAATGATTTTACAGGATTCGCAACCGCTGCTTTTATTAATGACGCTATATCTTTTATTTCTAGCAGTTTGCGAATGGCAGTTTTAAAATAATTTTTTAGCATAAACACAGTTTAGTGTTTGCAGTTCATGTTATAGGGTTTATTGTCCCATTTCTCAGTAACCTTGATTAAGAAAAGTATATAAAACCGGCAATTAGTAGTACAATGAAAGTACCGTTATCCTATTCTTATGATTATCAGCATAAAAAGCTATAAATACATGTAACGACTGTCCGGTTTTGATACAGTGAATGTTCGGTTTTTTAAGAGGTTCTATGAGGGCCTAAAAGAAGGAAGGAAGTTCCCAGGAAAAATTTCATTGTCGTTTATACTTATCAAAATTAATGATAAATACACTTGACAAAATAATGGCTAAGGCTCCAATCTGCAATGCATTAATAGTTTCGCCACCGAAAAAAACTCCCAACAATACCGCGACCACCGGGTTTACATAAGCATTCGTACTCACCTGGGTGGCAGGCCTCACCTGTAATAGCCATATGTAAGCGCTGTATCCCGCCAGCGATCCCATCGTAATCAAATATATAACGGATAGCCATGCACGTAGTTGAACCTCATGAAGATGAAAGTGATTAAGTTCACCGGTACACGAGGATATAATTATGAATGATATGGCAGCAAAAATCATTTGCCATGCAGCGCCAACCATGGTATGTCCGCTGGCATTATATTTTGAATATAAAGAACCAACACACCAGCTTATGCTTCCTACAACAATCACCAGTAAAGGAATTATTTGAAGCGTGCCCGCAGCAGGAGAAAGTTTTGAAAATATTTTTTCGCTAAACAAAAGAATAACTCCGGCAAAGCCGGTGACAATTCCTATGATGATATGTTTATTTTTAAAATTGGCCTCCCGGTTCCTGGTATCAAACAATACAAACCACAATGGCGCTGCAGAAACCAAAACGGCCACAAAAGAGCTAGGAAGAATTGTTTCGGCCCATATAATAGAGCCATTGCCGATAAACAATAATAGATTCCCAACTATAAACGAAGTCTTCATTTGGGGACGATATACCAGCTTATATTTTCTTATTGCACACCACGCCAATAAAAGAAACCCGGAAGCAAAGAAACGAACGGCTCCCAGGAGGAAGGGAGGGAAACCCCTCTCTGACGCCTGTATAAAAAAATACGTAGAGCCCCATACAATATATACAATTGCAAAAGCAATGATTACAGTTACCAGCGGCGCATGTTTGTGAGGAGCATCTTGCATGAGCGTGCAAAGATGTAGCGGAGATTGATAATCGCAAAAATGTTTTTATGGATGCCCTGAACGATACATCGTTCCTCATAAATCGTACATCGTAGATTCTCTTCACTCACTCCTTAAACTCTTCACCGGATTTGCAATTGCGGCTCTTATTGCCTGGAAACTCACAGTTAGTAACGCAATTAATATTGCGAGTAAACCAGCTGCAACAAACACCATCCCGCTAATATTTATATGGTACGCAAAGCCTTCGAGCCAGTTTTTCATCATCCACCATGCAAAGGGAAATGCAACGAGGCACGAGATAATTACCAATTGTAAAAACTCTTTTGAAAGTAAGGCGGCGAGGCCATTTACTGTCGCACCTAATACTTTTCTAATCCCTATTTCTTTGGTTCTTCTTTCGGCAGTGTATGCCGCCAGCCCAAACAATCCGAGACATGAAATAAATATGGCAAGTATGGAAAAAACTCCTGCCAATTTTCCTGTGAGCGCTTCCGTTTTAAATAATTTGTCAAATTGCTCGTCAATAAAGTTATACTCGAAAGGATATCCGGGGTTATTATTTTTTACGACAGTCTCAATTTTTGCCAAAGCATCGTGGAGCTTAACACCGGGCTTCACCCGAATTGATAAGACATTATTATTAGAAGTATCCGGAAATAATATTAAAGGAGCAGCGGGCGCATACATGTTGTTATAAACGAAATCCTTGATAACTCCTACAACCGTACGTTGCTCCCCTCCATCCCGGGAAATGATACTTCCTACCACATTTTTTTTATCCAGAATTTTAGCAAGTGACTCGTTAATAATAATATTATTGCTATCCGATTTTATATCAGGATAAAAATCACGCCCCTCTTTAAGATGCACACCCATTGTGCTGATGTATTCAGGACTTACACTTTCAACAGTTATTAATACCTGCTTATCCGGATTTTTTCCCTGCCAGGTAAAATCACCGGTATTACTTCCCAATTGCAGGACCTGGCTATTACTAATGGATGCATTTTCAACCACACCTGTTGCCTGTAAGTCATTTTTAATAGCATTAAAATGTTCTTTCATTTTGCCTTGCAAGCCCGCATATATCAGGTTTTGCTTGTTATACCCAAGATCCCGATCCTTTACGTGATAAATTTGCTGATAAATAATTATAGTGCAAATGATAAGAATAACAGAAATTGAAAACTGGAGCACTACCAATCCCTTCCTGATAAAACCTGCACTGCTGTTACCTTTTATTTTTATACCCTTCAATACGAATACGGGCTTAAAAGATGAAAGATAAAACGCAGGATAACTTCCGGCAATTAATCCGCATATCAAAGCAATGCATAATAAGGCACCAAGATGAAGTGGATTGCCAATATTGATTGACAATTGTTTTTCGACAAGGCCATTAAAAGCAGGCAATGCAATAAAGATTATTGCTACGGCAACTAATGCTGAAATCAATGACATGAAAACTGATTCGGTAATAAATTGCGTGATAAGTTTTCTTTTTCCTGCACCCATTACTTTTCTTACACCTACTTCCCTTGCCCGTTTTTCTGAGCGTGCGGTTGAAAGGTTCATAAAGTTGATGCAGGCAATAATTAAAATTATCCAGGCTATTAAACTAAAAAGATTTATAAACTTTATTCTTCCCGGAATTTCATTTCCATTGGTATCGTAATTATCATAAAGACGCCAGCGATTTATCGGATACACGGACATTCTTGCAGAAGCCTCTTTCTGTTTCCCCTGGATGTACCCATGTAATTTTTTATTGATGGCATTTGCATTTGCGTTGGGCTGCAATTCAACATAGGTGAGCACACCATTTGAGCCCCAGTTCTGTAACCATGTATTTCGGTCCTCAAAAATTTTGAAAGGAGCGAGCCAATCAAATTTGAAACTTACATTCTCCGGTAAATCTTCAATTACGCCGGAAATAACATAATCCTGTTTGTTATCAACCCTTAGCGTTTTACCCAGTACGTTAGTCGTACCGAAAAATTTATTAGCCATATTCTCGCTAATCACTATTGAATACAGGGCGGAAAAAGCGCTGCCCGCATGTCCCTTTATAAACCTGAGTTGGAACATCGATAAGAAATCCGGGTCAACATAATTGCCTTGCTCATAGATATTTTTTTCACCCAATGAAAACAATGACTGAGTGCTCCAGTTTGAGCGGGCCGTTTTTTTAATACCGGGAATTTCTGATTTTATGCCGTTAGAAAAAGGGCCGGGCGTTGCATCAAAAACAAATGTGGTGCCATCGTAGGTTTGCCGGTCTTTTACTTTATAGAGGTTATCACGGTTGCTAAAATAATGGTCGTAGCTAAGTTCGTCTGCTACCCACAGAAATATTAAGCCTGCGCAGGCAATACCTATTGCCAGGCCACCAATATTTAAAAGGCTATAACCTTTATTTTTCCAGAGAGTTCTGAATGTTGTTTTGAAATAATTTTTGAACATGATACTTTATTAAGCTGGTAAAAATTAGATCTAAGCAGTTGCCTGGTTAAAATTCTCTCACAGCTAATAGTTCATTCATATAGCAGGGAATTATATTAATATATTTTCTGTTACTGTTTGTCCATCAAGCATACGAATAATACGATGGCTATAGCGGGCATCATGTTCACTGTGCGTTACCATGATGATGGTCGTACCTTGTTCATTTAGCTCAGTAAGCAACTGCATCACTTCATTACCATTGCTTGAATCGAGATTTCCGGTAGGCTCATCTGCAAGAATCAGCTTCGGATTATTAACCACGGCCCGTGCTACTGCAACACGTTGCTGCTGGCCCCCACTTAATTGCTGTGGATAATGATTGCGGCGATGCATAATCTGCATTTTATCTAAAACTTTTTCTACCCTTTGTTTTCTCTCGTCACTTTTTACCCCAAGATAAATAAGCGGTAACTCAACATTTTCAAAAACGGTAAGCTCGTCAATGAGATTAAAGCTCTGGAAAACGAACCCGATATTACGCTTGCGGAGATCGGCTCTTTTGCGCTCATTGAAATCAGCTACTTCGATACCATTAAATAAAAAACTTCCATCATCAGGATCATCAAGTAACCCAACTATATTTAATAATGTTGATTTGCCGCAACCGGAAGGGCCCATAACGGCAACGAATTCTCCCTGCTTTACTTCGAAAGAAAGCTTGTTCAATGCAACGGTTTCTACTTCTTCCGTGCGGTAAATTTTTTCGAGTTCAGAAATTTTAATCATTGTTTTGTTTTTAAATATTAGGTTTTGTCATTCTGAGCTTATCAAAGACAGGTAACAGGCACCAGGAGATCCCATTGCCACAACCTTAATTATTGTTTTAAATTTTTATTCAAATTTTTATAAAAAAGCCATCGTCGTGGTAAAACGGACTTGCCTGGGCGTCATTCGCAATTAATACCTTCATAACAGCAGCTTTTTTGCATTCATAAACACACACTGATTTGCAGGCGGCTGTTTCACTTTTGATTGCATGTGATGCAAGGCAAAAAACTGCAATTGCACATAAGCGGAACACGAATATTTTTTTCATAACAGTTGATTTAAGAAAACTATCAGCTTTGAGGCTTGAGCTTTCGGTATTTTATTATTTTTTTGATTATGTTTCAGTTTTAAAAAAATTAAAAATTTGTACATGGCTCACGGCTGACACCTCCTGCCTCACCCCTCACTCCTTATTCAACACCAGTTCCTGCATCGTTCCATAATTTTCATAACTGGAAGTAACTACCTTATCTCCTGGCTTCAATCCTTGTAATACTTCATAATAATCAGGATTCTGACGTCCGAGCTGGATGTCAACCCGGTAAGCAGTTTTCCCGTTCTCCCCAACTTTAAAAATCCAGTTACCTCCAGTTTGCTGATAGAAACCTCCCTTAGGTAATAACAGTGCCTGTGTTTCATCACTTAAAGCAAGACGTATCTGGAGTGTTTGGCCACGACGAATTCCTTGCGGTACAGCATCGACAAATTCCATATCAACCTGGAACCTCCCGTTAGTTACCTGGGTATACACCTTTTTTATTATAAGCTTGTACGTTTTATTATTAAAATCAAAATCTCCTTTAAGGCCAATAAATATGCGTGACAAGTAATGTTCATCAATATCAACCCTCACCTTAAAACCGCTCAATACATCTATTTGCCCAAGACGTTCCCCTTTGTTTTTAGACTGTCCTACTTCGGCATCCAGTGAAGTTAGCTGTCCGTCGATAGGCGCACGAACTATTAAGTCTCCAACTTTTTGCCGCATTACATTCAATGCAGTTTGAGATCCTTCAAATGATTGCCTTGCCTGTTTCAATTGTTGCTCGGTAGAGGTGGAATCCTGTTGAAGGATTTTATCTGTAAGTTTTTTCTTTTCCTGGTAATAATCATAATCATTTAAGGCTTTTTGATATTCCTGTGCTCCAATTGCTTTTTGCTCATACAAATGCTTATCTAATTTATAAACACGTTCTGCTTCTTTAAGCTGGCTTTCCACATCTGTCATTTGATTGAGCTTGCTTACCGTGTTTTGTTGGGCAGCATTTTTTGAAATCTGCATTTGGGTAAGCAGGTTGTAAACGTTTGTCTGTTGGGTAACAAGCCCAAGTTGTAAATCAGTATTGGATAACCTCAAAATCGGTTGTCCCTTTTTCATTATTGTGCCGTCATCTACATATTTTTCTTCCACACGGCCGCCTTCTACCGCGTCAAGATAAATCGTGGTAAGTGGCAGGATGGTTCCATTTACCGGAATAAATTCCTGGAATGTTCCTTTGGTGATTGGGCTGATCGTAATTCTTTCTGTATCCACATTAAGCTTGCTGTTGCCGGATGTATAATAATAACTTGCTCCTATTAAAGCAACAATACCAACAATCCCTGCTATTGTGAGAATTCTTTTCTTAGACCATTTCTTTTTTGCAATTACTCTGTCCACGGTTAATAATATTTGTAAATTTTTATTTTTTAATAAAGGTCACCGGCTTTTCACCGGCAACCTTACACAATGAGAAAATTCTAATGCTTTATAACATCCTATGTCTATCAACACAATGCCATGTTTTAACGTTTGTGATAGTCAATAAGTTACAAGAGAATTGATCAACGATGATGTACCTTAGTGATACAACAGGTGTACGGTTTTGATACAGTTTTGTTTTGATGATCTCACGTAAAAAATTAATTGCCACGATATTGTATTTATGGTATAATTGCAGCATATTGACCGCACCGGAATTTTTAGACAAGGTTTGGCAGTGATTAAATTGATTAAGAAACTATCAGGCTCACAAAAAAATAACACCCGGATTCACTAATAAATAAATAACCCAAAAATTAATTTATTCAATTAATATTTACAAATTTCTATTCATACAATGGTGTTAAAAAATGCAACTATTTTAATTATTGACGATGATACGGATGTATTAACGGCTGTAAGGTTACTATTAAAAACAGAAGTAAAGGAAGTAGTAACGGAAAAAAACCCTGAAAACATTCGGTGGCTTTTATCCAAACAATCATTTGATTTGATATTGCTCGATATGAATTTTACCAGTTCGATTAATACGGGTAATGAAGGATTATTCTGGCTGAAAAAAATAAGAGAGTTCGGATCCGATGCGTCTGTAATTATGATTACAGCTTATGGGGATATTGATTTGGCGGTGCGTTCCTTAAAGGAAGGTGCAGCAGATTTTGTTGTAAAGCCGTGGCATAATGAAAAACTCATTGAAACGATAAAAACTACTTTAAAAGCCAGGGGCAAAGCGCCGGGAGGTGTTACGATTCCTAATGCTTCGGTAATTGGGAAAGAAATGATCGGCGACTCGGAAATTATGAAAGATATTTTTTTTAAGATAGAAAAGATCGCCCCGACTGATGCAAATATCCTGATACTCGGTGAAAATGGAACCGGGAAAGAACTTATAGCAAAGGCCATTCACCAGCATTCGCTTCGTGCAGATAAGCCTTTTATAAAAGTTGACCTTGGCGCTTTAACCGAATCTATTTTTGAGAGCGAATTATTTGGTCACAAGAAGGGCTCCTTTACAGGTGCAGGAGAAGACAGGGCCGGCAGGTTTGAATCTGCCAACGGCGGAACTTTATTTCTTGATGAAATAGGAAATATAACTTTACAGCAGCAGGTAAAATTGCTCAGTGTGTTACAAAACCGCCAGGTGACGAGAGTAGGAAGTAATGATGCAGTTAATATTGATATAAGGCTGGTATGCGCCACCAATCTTTCAATTAGCGAACTTGGCAATGAAAGCCGTTTTAGGAAAGATTTAATTTACCGGATTAATACAGTTGAAATTGTAGTACCTCCACTGCGCAAACGGGAAGAGGATATTATTTTACTTGCCAAACATTTCTCACGGATGTATGCTAACAAATATGCAAAACCAGATCCCATTTTTGATTCCAGGGCATTAGAAAAACTAAAGCAATATCTTTTTCCCGGCAATGTTCGTGAATTACAATACACCATGGAAAGAGCAGTCATCATGTCGGATGGAGAACTGTTAACCGCCGCCGATTTAATATTTTCGCCTCTTGAATCTACTGTGCCCGCTGATACAGAACCGGCCGAACTTAACTTAAGTACCTTGGAAAAAAACACTATCCTTAGAGTAATAGAAAAACACAATGGAAATATAAGCAGGGCTGCAAAGGAACTGGGACTTACAAGGACCGCATTGTACAGGAGATTGAGCAAATATGATATTTAACCCCTGACCTCGAAAAGAACCAAACATTAAATCATTAGGGGAAACGAAACCATCAAAATTAAATATTCAAATATTCAACAACCAGGTTTTAATTTTCAACTTTTTAAATAACAAGAGGAGGTAATGGTACAGAGCAATTTTTTTAAACGAACGGGATGGAGAATCTTTATAAGAATATTTTTATTATTTATAACCCTAACCACAGTTTCGTTTTTATTGGTGCATCAATGGTATGTTTACCTGCTTTTGGTGCTGCCCATTATTGCATATCAATTAGCAGAGTTGTATCGCTTTCAACACAAGGCACAGACCGAACTTTAACAGTTTGTTGAATATGTCC
>JBBSPK010000110.1:0-10799 GCA_038258875.1 Chitinophagales bacterium | reverse complement strand
GGATTTTTTTAGCAGCCGGTTTGTCAGCGATATTGATTGCATTGCTCACAGTAAGTTTTCAGGCAATAAAGGCAGCTATTGCAAACCCGGCTAAGAGTTTAAGAACAGAATAAAATGCAAAATAAAGAATTAAAAGTGACAGGCTTTTAAATTTAAATTTTTCCCTGTTGACTTTATAATCTACAGACAACTTAAAAAAAAGTTTAAGAACGGAGTGAGGAAGTTAATAAAAAATAAATAAGAGCTAAGTATGCAGTGTATGATAGTAAAAACATTAAAGTAACACTCAAGTATTATTATGATAAAAAACCTCCTCCTTGTTGCCCTTCGTAATTTTAAAAGAGATAAATGGTACAGCTTGCTGAATATTCTCGGGCTTACCATCGGAATTACATTCAGCCTCTTTTTAATTTTTTACATAAAAGACGAATTGAGTTATGACCGCTATAATAAAAATGCGGAAAGGATTTACCGGATTATAACTTATAATAAAGAGCCTGAGAAGGATATGATGAAATGGTCCATCACCCCTGATGCATTGTCGCCTGAATTGAAAAAAGATTTTCCCGAAGTAGAAGAAGCAGTGCGGTTTAATAGCTATGGTAAACAAATGTTGAAAAACGGTGACATCCATATTTACGAAGACAAAATTTTTTTTACCGACAGTACGCTATTCAAAATATTTACTTACAATTTTATACAGGGCGATCCCAAAACTGCGTTAGTCGCACCTAACTCAATGGTGCTTACAAAATCTGCTGCGCAAAAGTTTTTTGGAAAGAATAATGCACTAGGCAGATCACTTCAAACGGATAACGGTGACAACTATAAAATTACCGGGGTAGTAGAAGACGTTCCTAAAAATTCGCACCTCATTTTTAATGTACTTATTTCTATGAGTTCCATTCCCGGAAAGTATATGGGCGATTGGGGCAACTTTGGAATATACACCTATGTGCTCTTAAAGTCGCACGGAGATAAAGCTGCTTTTGAAAAAAAGATGGCGCCCTTGTATGATAAATTTTTGGCACCGATTTTTGCCAAATCAAATATTAGAATAAACTTCAGCGCACAACCGCTCTTGCATATTCACCTACATTCTGACCAGGAGTTTGAGCCTGAAGAGATTGGTAGTAGTTCTTACATTTATATATTTGGCGCAGTAGCACTGTTCATGTTAATTATCGCATGTATCAATTATATGAACCTCGCTACCGCCCGCTCTGCAAGACGAGCGAAAGAAATCGGCATACGCAAAGTAACAGGTTCCACGCAATCGCAATTAATCGCACAGTTTCTGGTAGAGTCTTTATTAACCGCATTGTTTGCTTTAATATTGAGCATTATCTTAATTGCATTGCTCTTGCCCACTTTTAATTTACTATCAGGTAAGAGCATTACATTTCAATCATTACTGGAGCCGTCCACACTTTTTATTTTAATCGCGATTATTTTATTTACAGGCTTCGCAGGGGGCAGCTACCCTGCATTTTATCTTTCTAAATTTAATCCGGTTCATGTGCTTAAAGGCAGTTTATCCAGGGCTTCGGGTAATGTAAATCTACGCCGCTCGCTGGTTGTGGTGCAGTTTACTATTTCTATGATAATGCTTATTTGTACATGGGTAGTGTATGGACAGCTGAAGTACTTGCGAAATAAAGATGTTGGTTTCAATAAAGAACAGGTGCTCTCAATGGGCGTAAATACTAACAATGACGTGAAGGGAAAAGTGCTGGCATTTAAAAATGAAGTGCTGCAAAATCCCAATGTGTTGTCGGTAAGTACTTCTCAAAGTTTACCTGGCCAGGAAATGGGGCTGTTGCTTTTTTCGGTAGAAGTAAAAAATGGTTATAAAGATCAGGGTGTGAATTGTTATGGAATAGACAAAGATTATTTTAAAACGCTTGGCATGCAATTAAAAAAGGGAAGAAATTTTTCAGATCCCGCAGATACTTTAAGAAGCATTATTGTAAATGAAAAAATGGTGCAATATTTTGGATGGGATGATGCCATTGGTAAAAAAATAAAAATGTGGGGCGATACTTCAAAAAATTATTTCGAAGTGGTGGGCGTGGTTAAAGATTTTAATCAAAGATCATTGTATAATCCCATAGAGCCATTATTGTTGTTTTACAGGCCGAACAGTAGTGGCATCCAGGTTAAGCTCGGTGCAAAAAATATTCCGTCTGTTGTTGCCGGTATTGAAAAATCGTGGAAAACATTTTTCCCCGATCTCCCTTTTCAATATACTTTCCTTGACCAGGATTTTAATTCGCAATATGCTGCAGACCAAAAAAGAGGTAAAATATTTACAGCCTTTTCTATACTAACGATAATGATTACCTGCCTTGGTTTGCTTGGCCTTATTGCATTTACCACGCAGCAACGGCAAAAAGAAATCAGCATCCGTAAAATAATGGGGGCAGGTGTAAAAGAAATTGTACCCATGATGACCAAAAACTTTTTTTTATTGGTGGGTATATCGTGCCTTATTGCATTTCCGGTTGCTTATTTATTTATGGACAAATGGCTCAGGATATTCACTTACAATACAGGGTTATCTGTAACGCCATTTTTATTATCAGCTTTGGCTGTGCTGACGATCACCATGCTTACGGTTATTTTTCATACAGTAAGGGCAGCAATCGCAAACCCGGTGAAGAGTTTGAGAACGGAATGATTGGGAAAAGTTTAATTGGGGAATTTCAAAATTTAAAAACCCTCGTTTATGTTCAAAAATTATTTAAAAATTTCATTAAGAAATTTAAGGAAAAACAAGGTCTTTTCCTTTATTAACATTTTTGGATTGGCTGCAGGCATGGCTTGCAGCTTACTGATCTTTTTGTTTGTAAAAGATGAAAGAAGCTATGATCGCTTTAATAATGACTCAGAAAATATTTACAGGGTAGTAAAAGATTTTGTGAATGAAGATGGCACTCAGGTACCTGACGCTACAACGCCACCGGCACTTGCACCTGCTATGCAAAAAGAAATTCCCGAAGTCTTGAGTGTTACGAGGTTTTTTGCAAATCCTGACTGGGGAGCAAATTTTCTTTTTAAATATGGCACTAAAAAATTTAATGAACAAAGCATGGTGTTCGTTGATAGCAGTTTTTTAGACGTTTTTACTTTTCCATTCATAAAAGGAAATCCAAAGACCGCTTTTACAGAAGGCAACTCGATTGTACTTACTGAAAGCATGACAAAAAAATATTTCGGCAATGAAAATCCTATAGGAAAAACTTTACATGCAGATCAATTCCTGAACGACCTCGTTGTAACAGGTGTAATGAAAGATGTTCCCGGAAACGCTCATTTTCATTTTGATTTTGCAATATCTCTGCAAAAACTTGGAGGTGGTCATAACACTGACTGGGGATGGTATCAATTTTATACTTATGCCAAAGTAAAACTGCATACTAATATTGCAGGCTTTACAAAAAAGATTCAAAATCTATATAACCAAAATGTTTCAGGCGAGAAAAATATTTTTTACACTCAACCTTTAACGTCCATTCACCTGTCATCAAATCTTAAAGCAGAACTGGAACCTAATGGCAATATGCTTCAGATATATATCTTTAGCATCATCGCTGTATTTATTATTTTGATTGCGGGTATCAATTATGTAAATCTTACAACAGCTAAATCAACCATAAAAGCAAAAGAGGTTGGCGTACGCAAAATTACAGGCGCATCCAGGCTACAACTGATTAATCAATTTTTAATAGAATCTTTTCTAACATGCCTGATTGCTTCGGGTTTAGCAGTCGTGATAACCCAATTATTATTACCTGTTGTAAACGCAATAACTCAAAAGCAACTATCGCTTCATGGTCAACCAATACTTTACCTTTTTCTTACGGCATTGTTCCTGGGACTTATTGCCGGTTTTTTTCCTGCAATCTATCTTTCATCATTTAAGCCGGCATCCATGTTAAAAGGTGTAAGGAAAAATAATAGTACAGCATTAAGTCTTCGTAAAGTTTTGGTGGTTACACAATTTACTATTTCAATTGTGTTGATCATCGGAACATTGGTTATTGCCAAACAAATGCATTTTATGCAATCCTCAGATTTAGGATTGGAAAAAGAACAAGTGTTGATAGTAAAAAATGCCTGGTCGTTGTCTGATGACCAGAAGGATGCATTTAAAAATTCTTCTTTGCAAATTTCCGGCATTAAAAAAATTGCCACAGCCGATGGCGTATTAGGAGGACAAAACTGGACACATCAGATGCATTTACAAGGATCGCAGAATGCTGAACCCGTAAATGTCTTAAGTGTTAGTAATGATTTTACTGATGCATTAGGAATTAAAATAAAAGAAGGAAGAAGCTTTGCCGCAAAATACCCTTCTGATGTAATGATAAATAAAAGAGATACCATACCAAATCAACTAATTGGAAGTGTTGTTTTAAATGAAACTGCGGTTAAAGAACTTGGCATTCCTGAGCCTGCTGTAGGAAAAAATGTTTTTTGGGATCAGAATTATTTAAAAGTAATTGGCGTGGCTGGCGACTTTCATTATACATCTTTTCGTACGGAGGTTAAACCGTTTGCATTTGTGAATATACCAATGAGAATGGGCAACTTCACTGTAAAGCTTTCAACGCATAATATTAAAAGTACATTGGCACAATTAGAAAATGTCTGGAACAAATTTTCACCTGAAAGACCATTTGAATATACTTTTTTAGACGAAACCTATTCGAAGCTTTACCAATCGGAAAACAGGTTTCAAAAAGTTTTTATAAGCCTGGTGATAGTCGGTATTGTTATCGCTTGTCTCGGCTTATTTGGGCTTGCCACATTTTCTGCACAGCAGCGTATAAAAGAAATTGGTATCCGTAAAGTACTCGGTGCTTCAACAGCCGCTATTGTCAACATGCTTTCCGGGGATTTTTTGAAATTGGTAATGATAGCGTTGATCATTGCTATTCCTGCAGGATGGTATTTCATGAATAAATGGCTGCAGGATTTTGCATACAGGATAAATTTAGATTGGGAGGTATTTATCACTGCAGGATTAGTAGCAGTAATAATGGCACTGATAACAGTAAGTTTTCAGGCAATAAAAGCAGCAATCGCAAATCCTGTGAAATCATTAAGAACGGAATAAAAAATTTTGAATTGCAAATACCTGAATCAACATCAAAAATCACAACCCCCTTATGCTAAAAAATTATTTTAAGATCGCCTGGAGAAACATTATTAAAAGTCGTTTTTATTCTTCAGTAAATATTATCGGTTTATCTACCGGTATTGCCTTTACCTTATTAATAGGAGCATATATATGGAGTGAGTTGCAGGTGAATACTCAACTTAAAAATGCTGACAGGCAATACATTTTACAAAGCAAATGGAAAGACCCGAACCAGGGCATTGAATTAACTACAATGGGGCCGCTGGCAAAAGCTTTGAGAGAACAGTATCCTGATCTCGTGGCAAATTATTTCCGGTGGGACGGTATTACATCCAACGTTTCAAAGGGCGATAAAAGTTTTCGTGAAGGATTGCAGATATGTGACAGCACCATGCTCAATATGTATGGATTTACATTGTTACATGGTGATCCAAAAACGGCTTTTGAAGGGCCTTATTCTTTGGTGATTACGGATGAAAGGGCAATAAAATATTTTGGAAATACAGATGTGGTAGGGCAAACATTAACGATAGAGAATTTCTCTGGATCCAAACATGACTTTGTCGTAACCGGCGTATTAAAAAACCCCTCAAAAAATTCTGTAACATATCTTAATGATGATAATAATAATCAATTTTATATTTCATCAGCTAACATAAATTATTTTGGAAGAAATATGGATTGGCCGAACCAGTACATCGTTGGATACGTTGAGTTGCAAAAGGGAGTGAAGCCGCAGGATCTTGAAAAGCCGATGCAATATTTGATGAAGCAAAATGCGCCACCCCAAATTGCTGCAAATATGACTCCCTTCCTGGTTCCATTAAAAGATTATTACCTGTCAGCAAATAATGCCCTTGTAAAAAAAATGCTTTACGCTCTTACGGCAATAGCGTTTTTTATTTTACTGATGGCCATCATTAATTTCATCAATATGTCAGTAAGCCGGTCTGCAACACGAATGAGAGAAATTGGCGTAAGGAAAGTGTTGGGCGGATTGAAGAAGCAATTGATCATGCAATTTCTTATTGAATCGGTTTTATTGGTATCATTTGCAATGGTTGTTTCATTTTTTATCTATGCATTGTCAAGGAATTTATTTAGCAACCTGCTGGGCACGATGATACCTTCCTTAATTAATTTTCCATTATATTTTATTGTGTTTCCCTTGCTTTTGATTTTGCTGATTGGCTTTGTTGCAGGCATCTATCCCGCATTTGTTTTGTCTTCATTAAACTCAATTGATTCGCTAAAGGGTAAACTTTCTTCAATACGGGAAAATGTGTTGCTTAGGAAATCATTAGTGGGCTTCCAGTTTGGCACGGCAGCTATTGCTTTTGTTGGGGCAATAATTATTTCTTCTCAAATCAATCTTTTCTTTAGTAAAGACCTGGGCTTTAATAAAGATTATATTTTGTCTGCGCAATTGCCACGAGACTGGACTCCACAGGGTGTTACAAAGGCCGGGGATATGCGTAAGCAGTTTGCAGCTATGCCGCAGGTGCAAAATGCAACGCTGTCTTTTACCGTTCCTGACGGTAATAGTTCTGGCGGAACATCTTTGTACAAAGCGGGTACCGATTCCACAACTGCTATAGCTTCGCAGATAATTGTAAGTGATGAATATTATGCATCGACCTTCGGCATTCCCATGAAAGCCGGAAAGTTTTTTAGCGATCCCGGTTCATTCACCAATCCTTTTACACTCGTAATAAATGAAACCCAGGCTAAAGCATTTGGTTGGGCAAATCCGCGAGATGCTATCGGCAAACAAGTAAAATTTCAAAACGGTGGTGGACAGGTTTTTACTATAGCCGGTGTTACTAACGATTTTCATTTTGAGTCAATGATGAGGCCCATTCAGCCGATTACTTTTATCCATGTTGATCTCAACACTATTTATAGAAATTTTTCATTTAAAATACACCCCGGCAACGTCGGTAGTTCAATTGATGCAATACAAAAAAAGTGGTCTACACTTATGCCGGCAATTCCTTTTGAATATACATTTATGGATGAATCGCTCGCCAAAGTCTACAAAACTGAAATCAAACTTAAAAAAGCTTCTTATACCGCGACAGTACTTGCATTAATAATTGTATTGCTTGGTGTGCTCGGGCTTATTTCATTAAGCGTACAAAAGCGCACTAAAGAAATCGGGATAAGGAAAGTTTTAGGTTCGTCGGTAGCAGGTATTATGACCTTGTTCATAAAAGAATTTCTTGTGGTGGTTCTTATCGCCGGCGTTGTTGCCTGCCCGTTAGCTTATATGATCATGAATAAATGGCTGCAGGCTTATGCATACAGGATAAATATAACTGCGCAGCCGTTTGTTTTATCTGTTTTGGTACTTGGGCTGGTAACGGCTATATTAATAGGTGTCCAAACCATTAAAGCAGCACTGGCAAACCCGGTTGCTTCACTACGAACGGAGTGAAACGGAAGTTGAAATACCAATTGTGCATTTTGAACCGGTGTCCGTTTTCTTACTTTCGGGTGTTCATAAACGTACACTTCCCTTAATTTTTGGGATATTATCTCCTCTTTTTCAACGCGATATGCATTTGGTATGATGGTTGAAACCTACAGGGAAATATTGGAATAGATCTAAAAACGAGACAATATAATTACAAACAAAATTTCTTCAGCAACTAATAAAATAAAACTAAAATGAAAAAGAATTTTCTTTTACTACTTCTTGTAGGTACGTGTTTGGCTGTTAATGCGCAAAATAAACCAGGTAAAGAGCCTTATCTAACGAAATCATTCACCGGGGAATCTATAAAACATGTTAAAGCCGAGACCAGCGGGGGGAATATAACTGTTTCGGGTGTTGAGCCTTCCGAATCGCGGGTTGAAGTTTATGTATGGCAAAATAATGAAAGGAAATCACTATCCGATGATGAGTTGAAAACAAAAATAAATAATGAGTATGATTTAAATATTTCTATTGAAAGCAGCATGCTAACGGTAACGGCTAAGCCAAAGCACAAAATTACTGACTGGAAAAAGTCATTAAGTTTTTCTTTTAAAATTTATATCCCTAAAAATGCTGATGCCGATTTGGAAACCAGCGGCGGTAATATTAATCTTAGCGCATTATCAGGAGACAAAAAATTCAGTACAAGCGGAGGAAATTTAAATCTCGAGGGGCTGGAAGGAAAAACAAAAGGAAGGACTTCGGGTGGTAATATTAATTTAAAGAACTCCAAAGATGATCTTGACCTTACTACGAGTGGCGGAAACATCCAGGCCGAAAATTCCTCAGGCGATATCAACATAACTACATCCGGCGGTTCAATAAAAATGGAAGATCTCAAAGGCAGTATCAAAGCTTCAACAAGCGGCGGGAATGTACATGGCGAAACTATAGAAGGTGAATTATCTGCAAGCACTTCAGGTGGAAATGTTTCGCTGCAAGATTTGAATTGCAGTGTTAAAGCTTCTACCAGTGGCGGCAATATCGATGTATCCATAAAAAGCCTGGGCAAATATGTTTCAATTAATAATTCGGCGGGTAGAATAAGCCTGGAAATTCCAAAAAATGCGGCGGTTGATTTAAAACTTAGCGCTAATAAAATTTCAACGGCTAACATGGAAAATTTCAAAGGCTCCTATAGTAGCGAAGAAATAAAAGGAGCATTAAATGGCGGTGGCGTTCCGGTAACCGTTGATGCAGGCGGAGGAAAAATAGATCTTGCTTTTAATTAGTATTCAGGTGTCAGGTGTCAGAAGTCAGGTGTCAGGTGTGAGGTAGAAGGTGGAAGGTAGAAGGTGGAAGGTGTAAGGTGTAAGGTGTGAGGTGGAAGGTGTATGATAATTTTCAAAAAAAAGTATGATAAAAAATTATTTTAAAATCGCTTTCAGAAATCTTTGGAAGAATAAAGGGTTTTCGGCAATTAATATTATCGGCCTCGCCGTAGGTCTCGCTACCTGCCTGCTTATGTTGTTTTATGTAACCGATGAATTAAGCTATGATAAGTTCAATGAAAAGGCGGACAGAATCTACCGGGTAGATGGAGACATTAAATTCGGCGGCAATCATTTCATATTGGCAGTTGCTCCTGACCACATGGGCCCTGTATTAAAAAATGATTTTCCACAGGTTGAGCAATATGTGCGTTTTCGCGGCTATGGTGGACTGTTAGTAAAAAAAGGGAATCAAAATATCGCAGAGAACCGGGTAATTTATGCTGACTCCACCTTGTTTGATGTATTTACATTGCCCATGATACAGGGCGACCCTAAAACTGCTTTGAAAGATCCGAAGAGTATTGTGATAACTGAATCAACCGCGGAAAAATATTTTAATTCCACAGATGTGGTGGGGGAAAACCTCGTAATTCGTGATACCAGTAATTATAAAATTACCGGTGTAATAAAGAATATCCCATCGCAATCCCATTTTAATTTCGATTTTTTTGTTTCGATGTCAACTACCGACGAGAGCCGGCAAAACAATTGGGTAAGTAATAATTTCAATACCTATATAGTTTTGAAGAAGGGTGCTGACTTTAAAAAATTAGAAGCACAGTTTCCTTCACTGGTTGATAAATATGTTGGACTACAGGTAAAACAGCTTATGAATATTAGTATGGACGAATTTGCAAAAAGCGGCAATTTCGATAAGTATAATCTAACGCCTTTGACAAGCATTCATTTACATTCCAATAAAACTGCAGAACTTGGAGTTAATGGTAATATTGAATTTGTTTATATTTTTTCTTTTATAGCTGTTCTTATTTTGTTGATTGCATGTGTAAATTTTATGAACCTTTCTACAGCCCGTTCTTCCAACCGTGCAAAGGAAGTTGGCGTACGTAAGGTGTTAGGTTCGTTGAGAAAATATCTCGTTGCACAATTTCTTACTGAATCAATTCTCATAAGCTTTATCGGGTTGGTGCTTGCAGTAATTATTGCGGTATTGTTGCTTCCTTACTTTAACCAGCTATCAGGCAAACAACTGGATTTACAGGTATTTTCAAACCCATGGCTATTCCCAACCCTCATAGGTTTAATGTTGGTGGTTGGTATAGTTGCAGGAAGTTATCCCGCATTTTTTCTTTCGGCATTTAAGCCTGTAGAAGTATTAAAAGGTAAGCTCGCAAGGGGTTTCAAAAGTAACTGGCTCAGGAGCGGTTTAGTGGTTTTCCAATTTTTTATTTCCATTGCCCTAATCATCGGCACAATAGTTATCTATAACCAGCTACAATATATAAGAAGTAAGGACTTAGGATATAGCCGCAACCAGGTATTAGTTATTAAAAATACCTATCCGCTTGGTAAAAGTGCAGTAGCTTTTAAAGATGAGATACTGCAAATCTCTGGTGTTCAAAAAGCAACTATGACAGGCTTTCTGCCTACATCCGACTGGCGTACAGATAGCCCATTATTTCCCGATGCAACCCTCGATCAAAAACATGCACTTTCTGCCCAAATATGGACTGTGGATGAAAATTATATTCCTGCTTTAGGAATGAACATGGCTAAGGGAAGAAATTTTTCAAAAGATTTCAAAACAGATTCTACCGGTATAATTCTTAATGAGGCCGCGGCAAAATTATTAAGCTTTGCCGACCCCGTTAATAAAACATTATACCACATGAGAAATATGCAGGATGGTAAGGACCTGATAGCTTATCACATTGTTGGT
>JBBSPK010000109.1:0-10829 GCA_038258875.1 Chitinophagales bacterium | reverse complement strand
CATATTGTTTCAAAGTTAAATTTGCAACCGCCGGAATTTTCCCCCCGGTTGACAATGGTCCCTGTGCATCCATCTTAGCACCATGGCAAATGGCGCAATTAATATTAAATAGTCTTTGTGCTTCAGCCATTTGAACTGTGTCAAGTGGTGCCAACGGGTCTTTTACTTCGGCACTCATTTTATACCCATTGGAATCATTGGGCAAAGTGTACGGAAATAAATCGCCTCTTCGTATAGTTCCTGCAACAGGATACGGAATGTAACTAATGTTGTCTTTCCCTAAATCATTAGACGTGTAGGCTTCATATGCACGACTATAGGTCATATCAGGCATATAGGTTTTCCCCGGGCTACGTTTACCGTCACAGCTTTCTATGAATACAGCTGCAAGAAGAACCATGATAAAAGCAAAAAGGATTTTAATTTTTTTCATATCTCTTAAATAATCTCCATCAAAATATTTCGCCCGATCTATCATTGACTGAACCCTCTTCAATATCCCACTTCTTCCGTTCTATATAATTTTTGTTCTTTGTCATAACGCCCAAACCACCATCCATCCTCCGCTTCCTGTACATTAATTTCAATAGCCCCGTTATTTTGCAAAAAACTTTGTATTTCCGT
Organism: Chitinophagales bacterium; assembly: GCA_038258875.1. GTDB lineage: Bacteria > Bacteroidota > Bacteroidia > Chitinophagales > Chitinophagaceae > Ginsengibacter. Next base: position 10,205 of record JBBSPK010000109.1, on the reverse strand, counting down.
TTCGTTTGATTTTGCCGTGCACTCAATTACCATCACAAAAAGATCGTCAGTTGCCCTGGGGTGAAAATGATGTTTTTTAACACCCGGCATCATTTTACAAAGCCAGCAAAATGTCCAAACCATACCAACTGCCGACATTAAAACCGTAAGTTCGAAAGTAATTGGAATGAATGCCGGCAACGCAAAATGCGGCTTACCCCCAATGTTCAGCGGCCAGTCCGTTGTAAAAATCCAGCCCATTCCGCCAACGGCAATGCTTGTTCCGGTGATTCCAAAAATAAATCCCGCGGTATGCAAGCTTGTTTCCCTTAGCCCCATCGCATGATCAAGGCCATGTACCGGGAAAGGCGTATAGACGTCATGAATTTTATAGCCTGCCCTTCTTACATTTTTTACTGCAGGAAATAAAACCTTTTCGTCATCAAAACAGCCAACTACAAATTTTTTTCTCATGCCCTGAACCCAAAGGGTTTTTAAGTTAAAAATACTTTCCTCTCATAATTATGAAGAAAAATTAATGCGCATGCTCTACTTCTTCTATATAAAATTTTTCGGAATCCATTTTTTCTGTATCCGTCATTTTCTTTTTATAATCTTCTCCGCTTGTCTTTAATATGGCTTTAATTTCCGCAACAGCAATTACCGGGAAATATTTTGCAAAGAGGAAATAACAGGTAAAGAATAGCCCGAATGTTCCCAGGTAAAATCCAACTTCCCAAATTGTAGGGCTGTAATATGTGCTCCATGAAGATGGGAGAAAATCTCTATAGACGGAAGTAACAATAATTACAAAACGTTCAAACCACATTCCTACATTTATTAATACAGACATGAAGAAAGTAAAAGTTATATTCCTTCTTAGTTTCCTTGACCAGAAAATCTGTGGAGATACCACATTACAAAACATCATTCCATAATATGCCCAACCATAGGGGCTGAAAATATTTACACGATTCTGGCGAAAAGCCCACCACTCGTATTGATTTTGCCCATACCATGCGATAAATAATTCCGTAAGATATGCACAGCCAACAATAGAGCCTGTGAGCACAATTACTTTATTCATTGCCTCAATATGACCAACCGTTATATAATCTTCGAGATGTAAAACTTTTCTTGTTACAATCAAAAGACTTTGTACCATGGCGAATCCTGAAAAGATTGCACCTGCAACAAAGTATGGCGGGAAAATAGTGGTGTGCCAGCCGGGAACAACCGCTGTGGCAAAGTCAAATGATACTATCGTGTGCACAGATAATACCAGCGGAGTAGCTAACCCTGCCAAAACTAATGCAAGACTCTCCTGCCGTTGCCAGTGTTTGGTACTGCCGGTCCATCCAAAGGACGCAAGTCCATAGAACATTTTTCTAAACTTGGTTCTTGCCCGGTCACGAACAGTTGCCAAATCCGGTAACAAGCCTGTGTACCAAAATAATAATGAAACGGTAAAATAAGTTGACACGGCAAACACATCCCACAACAAAGCTGAATTAAAATTTGGCCATAAAGGTCCGCGTGAATTTGGATAAGGCATTACGTAGAATCCAACCCATACACGCCCCATGTGAAATATTGGAAACTGACCTGCGCATATTACGGCAAAAATTGTCATGGCTTCTGCAGCCCTGTTCACGCCGGTTCTCCAACCTTGCCTGAACAATAAGAGAATAGCAGAAATTAGCGTTCCCGCGTGTCCGATACCAATCCACCAAACAAAGTTGGTAATATCCCAACCCCAACCAATAGTGTGGTTAAGATTCCATTGACCAATTCCATAAGTAACTTCTCTGTACACAGAATAAACACCAAAAAGCAACAATCCAATTGCAATTGAAAAGCCAATCCACCACAAGGTTCCGGGCTTTGCCTCAATGGGGCTTATAATATCTTCAGTTATCTGGTGATAATCTTTATCCCCATCTACCAAAGGCTCCCGCAATTGCGATTCGTATTTCAATAGTGACATATTCTATTTTAGCTTTTAGCTATAAAATGAAATCTGTTATTAATTTATTGATATAACTCAAGTATTAACTGTGTTCTTCTTCTTTTGTTAAGTTACCAACCTCCCGATCTGTATTTCTAACTTTTACAAGATAATTTACATTGGGAAGTACATGTAATTCTTCCAATACGTAATACTTTCTTTCTTTTTGCTCCCTTATTCTCAATTGCGAAATTTTGCTGTCTTTGTCATTTACGTTACCAAACATAATCGCGTGTGTAGGACAGGCCTGCATACAGGCAGTTTGCACCTCTAAATCTTTAAGGGGTCGATTTTCCTTTTTCGCATTTAATTTTCCTTCCTGGCAACGTTGAACGCAGAAACTGCACTTTTCCATTACACCTCTTGAACGCACGGTAACATCAGGATTTAATACCATCCTTTCCAGGTCTTCATTTAATTCGGTTGTTGCATCTGAGATAATTCCACGCTGGTTATCAGGGAAGCTATCCGATCCATTGTAGTCTGCCCAGTTAAAGCGACGTACTTTATAAGGGCAGTTATTTGCGCAATATTTGGTACCAATACAACGGTTATATATCATTTGATTTATTCCCTCACTGCTATGGTTAGTCGCAGATACAGGGCAAACATTTTCACAAGGAGCATTATCACAATGCTGGCAAAGCATTGGCTGGAAAACAACATCGGGATTCTGAGGATCTCCTGTAAAATACCTGTCAATACGAAGCCACTGCATGTCGTGATATCTTGACACTTCATATTTACCAACTGTCGAAATATTATTTTCTGCAACGCATGCCACTGTGCAGGCAGAGCAACCTATACATGTATTAAGGTCAATGCTCATGCCCCATTTTATGCCTGGTTTGTCATAGGTAGGATATAAAGTAGCTTCCTTCTCAAAGTTTTCTCCGTATTTGGCTATCTCCTCTCTTGCTATTTCATTCACTTCTCCGGGGTGGGCAACAAAACCGGCTAATGTTGTTTCTCTTACAACTGGTCGGCCTTCGGTAATATTATGCACCTGTGTTTGAGCTAATGGAAATGTATTTCCTGTTTTTTCAATAGTAGCCGGTGCAGAATAAGTTACCGTGGTGCCAGTAAATACAGCCAATGGATATACGTTTACGCCCACACCTGCAGCAGCAGGTCCGATGTACTCTGCGGTCTTCTCTTTGTTATTACTCTGCCTTCCGTACCCGACTGCCATGGCAATCACATCGGGATGAGTTCCCGGAATAATAAGTATAGGAAGCTCTATTGATTTACCATTTGTTGTAATTTTTATTACCGGTTTTTGAACACGCACTTCATATTCATCCGAATCACGCCTGTTATAAATATCTATATTAAATAATTTTTTTCCCATTTGCGGCGAAATCATCGCATAATTATCCCAGGTTGCTTTTGAAATAGGGTCGCTCACTTCCTGTAGCCATGCATTATTAGCACGGTTACCTGTACCAAGCGATACTTTTTCATATAACACCATTTCAAGTTCTGCTCCTTTTATACCACCGATTTTTGCTGCCGCATCCTGAACATTGCCGGTAAAGGCAGCACTTTGCATGCTTATTGAAGAAGGAGCAGCGGTAGTATTTTGCGATGTGGAATCCGTTGCAGCATAAGAGGCTGTTTCATCCGCGGTAGCAGACGTTAAATCAGCAACAACAACTGATTTTGAACTTGTTTTAAGAACCGAATTTTCTACCACGCCGTCCTGGAGGAATTTTTCGTAATTTATTAAACCTCCCAGCTTAGCCATCCAATAATTCTTAAAATATTCTTCATACGCAACCAGGTTGCCTGTAAGTTTTAAAAGAGAATCTTCAAACTGGCGGGTCTTAAATAAGGGATGTATGATAGGTTGGATAACGCTGTAATAACCTGCCTGTGGTTCGGCATCACCCCAGCATTCCAGCCAGTGATGGGAAGGAATTACGTATTTACACAACTCAGTTGTTTCATCCATTTTTTCGCTGAATGAAATGGTGAGCGGGCATTTTTTAATCCCAGCAACAAATTTATCAGCTTGAAAAAAACTATATGCAGGGTTAGCTCCGTAAACCAATAGGGTTCCCACATTTCCTGCGTTCAAATCCTGGGTTAGAGCAACGATATCTGCGTCTAAACCCTGCCGGTAGTTAACCGGTGTACTCCAGTTAACCGTTTTGCCTCCTGCTCCAATGGCTTCATTTATCGCATTTACAATTATCTGAACATTCGGATCATTGCTGCCACATACTACGAGAGCAGCTCCTTTTTTTGCAGAAAGTTCTGCAGCAGCTTTTTTAATTCCTTCGGCTACTTTACCGCTAATATTCGAAGATGTTCCGCCACCCAAAGCGCCAAGCAAAGCAAGAGCAACTGCACCGGTTTCAGAAGGCTTATGTACATAACGTTCATCCGCATTGGCCCCGGTAATACTATAATGACTTTCAAATTGAAAGTGTTTGCTCATAGCAGGTTTTTCTTCATTTATCCTTCTCGTTTCAGCATATTGGCTTGCAAAAACCACAGGGCTCAGCCAGGTCGCTAAAAAATCGGCGCCAAGGCTTACAATAACTTTTGCATTTTCAAAATGATAAGCAGGGATAGCCTTTTTGCCGTACGAGGCCTGGTTAGCCATTATCATTCCGCTATATGAAACCGCATCATATTGTACATGGCGGCTTCCAGGATATTTTGCAAGAAATTCTGAAATGATTTGTTTGGTAGTAGGAGATGTAATAGTTGATGTGAGCAACACCGTTGGCTTTCCTGCGTTTGCAGCCATGGCAGCGAGTAACATTTTATCAATTGCTTCAAATGTTGCTTCCTTGCCATTAGCCATAGGATAACGAAGTCTTGTGGTATCGTATAGATCAAGAACCGAAGACTGGCATTGTGCACTCGTTCCTCCATTTGTAATCGAAGCAAGATCATTGCCTTCAATCTTTATAGGCCTGCCTTCTCTTTGTTTAACTACTACTGGTACAGCGTCGCCATCATTAATATAAGTAGACGCATAATAATTTGAAACCCCCGGAATTATGTCATCAGGCTTATGTAAGAAAGGAATGCTTTTCCGTACGGGCATCTCACAACTTGCGGCCAGTGCTGCAGCAGCGGTGCTGAATCCCATATATTTTAAGAAGTCTCTGCGTGGCGTTTTTGCATTAAAAATATTTTCATCAGCAAGATCTTCGAAAGGAAGTTCTTCTTTGAATTCATTTTTTAAAGCCTTCTGCTCACTTTCACCCTGGTGCAGTTCCTCAAAATTTTGCCAATACTTTTTTTCCATAATATGCTAATGTGCTAATTAGCTAATAGCTAATCAGAATTAATAGTGACACTTCTGGCATTCTGTTCCACCAATTTTTTCAACAGTCACACTATCGTATTTATTATTTTTTATATCCTCATGAAACTTTTCATAAATACTATAAAACTTATTGCCATGGCCTTCGCCATCATTAAACTGAACGTTTGTTGAACGGTGACAGTTTACACACCACCCCATGCTTAAGTCAGCGAATTGTTTTACTTCATTCATATTTTGAATTTCACCATGACATGTCTGGCATTGAACACGGCCAACCTTTACATGTTGCGAATGATTGAAATAAACAAAGTCAGGAAGATTATGAATTTTAACCCACTCAATAGGTTTGCCGGGCTTATCATACTTCTTTGTAGTTGGATTCCAACCGGCATATTGATATAATTTCTCAATTTCCGCATTAGGATTTGCAGGCGAACCATCTTCATATGTTAGCGGTTTTCCGCCGTAATCTTTTACTGCCATATGACAATTCATACAAACATTAACTGATGGAATGCTTGCATGCTTACTATCCTGGGAGCCACCATGGCAATACAGGCAACTTATTTGATTATCACCGGCGTGCACCTTATGCGAATAATAAATTGGTTGCACAGGTTGATAGCCTTGCTGGCGCCCAAGGCCCATCGCACCCTGAACAAGAAAATATCCGCCAAATAAAAAGAGAACAATTATCCCCAGCAATAAGTAAGCTTTATTGCGATAAAAAGGAACAGGTGCAGGCGACTTTATACCTTCCTTTTCATCAGTTAGCTTTTTAAGATTGCTGTTTACCTGAACCAATGTGAGGCCAATAACAGCTAATATTAATGTAAGTAAACCATACAAAATTGAATTGTCGGATCCCGGGGCGCCCTGCATTCCAGGCCCTTCAGGCGTGCCACCCGGTTTTTCATAGCTGTCTGCCCAGTCCAATATCGCATCAATTTCTTCTTTTTTTAAATCAGGGAACGCTGTCATTACAACATTTCCATATTGTTCTTTCAACTTCGAAGCATATGGATCGGTATTGACCATAGACGAAGTGTTGGCTATCCATTTATATACCCAACCTTTCGATGGCTCCCTTTCCCTGGCGCCTTTAAGAGCAGGACCTACATAAGTTTCTAATGGTTTGTGGCAGCTTGCGCAATTAGCTTTAAATAAAGTTTCACCATCTGCAGCGAATAGAAATTCAGGACAAGAAACTAAAAGAAGAAAAAAAAGTATTGTTATTACCCGGCTAAACGTTCTGGTGAGTTGATTCATACACTATTACACTTATGACGTGTCTTTGATAATGGAAAATGTCTTGCTCGCAAAAATAAGGCAGGATGTTGACAAACTATTAACATTTTTAATTTTTTTTTGGCCTTAACCCGCCTGCATTTCAGCGCATTGTTTTAATAAATGTCTTATGTCTGCTGATAATCTTTAACAGTTTTGATTAACAGAGATTTCAAAAATGTATTAAGAATTTTATTTTCAAAAAATGCATCTTTGACTCATGCTTGAACGATTAAAGCATCATTGGAAGATAAATGATAAAGAGTTTTTTTTAATATTAACCACATTTGCAATTACCGGTGGTTAAGCAAAAAGATTTCCGAATGGTTGGCGTTAGATAATTTTGGAGCAGCATGGTGGATCTCAAAAATTATGGTTTTAATATTCGGTTACAGGTGATTGTTTTATTTGTATTGCTTTGGGAATGTTCCCTTTTTTCTGAAAATACGAAAAGAAAATTTTTAAAAGATTTGGACTAATGAAACAACAAACAAAACATGTTGCGATTTTTGCTTCGGGTGCCGGAAGTAACGCAAAAAAAATAATTGAACACTTTAAAAATTCGGCCCTGGTAAAAATTGAATTAATTGTTTGTAATAAGCCCGGTGCAGGAGTATTAAAAATTGCAGTTGATGCCAACATCCCTGTTTTGATGGTTGAAAAAAAGATATTTGAGAACACCGGTTACAGTAACGAACTAAAGCGCCACGATATAAACGTCATAGTACTTGCAGGATTTTTATGGAAGCTTCCATCTCCATTAATTAACGCCTATCCTAATAAAATTATTAATATTCACCCTGCATTGTTGCCGGCTTTTGGTGGAAAAGGAATGTATGGGAATGCAGTGCATACAGCCGTTATAAATGCCGGAGAAAAACAAAGTGGAATTACTATTCATTACGTGGATGATAAATATGATCATGGCGAAATAATTTTTCAAAAAACCTGCCCGGTTAGTGAAAATGAGACCGCCGAAACCCTGGCTCAAAAAATTCATGACCTGGAGCATACTTACTATCCAAAGCAAATCGAAAGGTTCCTTTTTGAAATGGATTGATTTTTAATGGGCATATTTCCAAAATCAGCGTTAAAAAAGATAAGTGCCGTATTTTCATTCAATCAATGGCGTAATATTACGCATTATACTAATCTTGAAAAGAAAGCTACTAAAACTTATTATTTCGTTCCCGGTTTTCCTTGTGCTTCACATTACAAAAGTTACGGGGCAAATAATTATTTCCGGAACTGTTTATGATTCCACAAAACTATATGTTGTACCGGGGGTTGCGGTTTCTAATACATCGGGCCTTACAACCACGACAGATTCATTGGGTGCTTATCATATCAACGTTACGGAAGGTGACTCGATAAGTTTTTTTTACAGGGGGAAATCAACCGTACAATTCCCGGTTAAAACTATCGGCAATTACACAGCTTTTGACATCTCCTTACGGATAAGGGTAAACGCTAAATATAAACTGCTACAAGGTGTTACAGTCTTTTCAGACACTTATCGCCGCGACTCTTTGGAAAACAGGATGGATTATGCAAAAATTTTCAATCTTGAAAAACCCGGAATTCATTCTACCTACAATCCGGGGGAAGCCGCCGGCCTGGATGTTGATGCACTTATTGGCATGTTCCAGTTCAGAAAAAATAAACAAAACCTTGCCTTCCGCCAGCGGCTTGTTGAACAGGAACAGGATCGTTATATTGATTATCGGTTCAATACTAAATTAATACATCGAATTACCGGCCTTGGCGGGGATACACTTACCCGTTATAAAAAACTATACCGGCCCTCCTATTCATTTGTTATAACAAGCAGTCTTGCCAAATTTTATGAATACATTTTAAATACATCCTACATGTTTAAAAGAGACGAAGGCATACAATAAATAATTTTGCGGTAATTATTACTTTATTTGGAATTCATATTTTCTCTATAACTTGACTCCCGGGCTTCGTGTTTTTTTTAATGTATGCATCTGAATTTTCTCTAAGAAGCTATATGAAGAAATTTAGATTTTACTTTCTTTACAGCGTTTACTGAAATTGCCAGGTTATGAAAAAAAATTTTATAATAGTTTTTGGTATGTTGATTATGGCAGGTGCTGACGCACAGACTTATAAAAAAATTCATAAAGCAGCGATTGTTTGTGATACGCATAATGACATTATCAGTACTACAATTGAAAAAGGATACCTGTTTGATACAGACCTCACCGGAAAGACTCACAGCGATTTAAGTCGCATGCTAAAGGGCGGACTGGATGTCCAGGTATTTTCTATTTTTTGTGATGGCCACCAAAAAAATCCTTACAAATTTGCCAACCGTGAAATTGATTCCGTGTATGAATGGATACACCGCAATCCTTCACGCATGATGTTGGTTACAACATCAGCCGAATTACAACAATCGGCAGGAGAACATAAACTTGGTTGCATGCTGGGTGTTGAAGGCGGTCACATGATAGAAGATGATTTAAATAAACTTGATACCTTATTTAACCGGGGCGTACGATACATGACACTTACCTGGAATAATTCCACTTCATGGGCAACTTCAGCAATGGAAGAAACGTATGATTCAATGTTACATCAGCAAAAAGGATTGAATGACATGGGCAAAAAAATTGTGCAACGCTTGAATGAACTGGGAATGATGGTTGATTTATCACATGTGGGTTATCAAACTTTTTGGGATGCAATTAATACAACAACAAAGCCGGTTATTGTTTCGCATAGCTGCGTGTATAGCCTATGCCCTGCCTTTAGAAATTTAAAAGATGACCAGATAAAAGCAGTGGGAAAAAACGGCGGTGTAATCCAGCTGAATTTCTATTCAGGCTTTTTAGACAGCACATACAAAATAAAAGATTCCTTATTTGCAGCAAGACATAAAGCAGAAAAGGATTCACTGCTTAAAATAAATCCTGAAAGTTATTTCGCTGATACTTATTTATATGAAAAATATAAAGATGAAGTTCAAATAATGCGTGCACCTTTTCATTTGCTGTTTGATCACCTTGAATACATCATTAAATTAATAGGAGTGGACCATGTTGGTTTAGGTTCTGATTTTGATGGTATCAATTCGTCGCCACAACAACTGGATGATGTAACCGATTATCCTCTCATCACAAAAGAATTAGTTAAACGCGGTTATAGTACAACAGATATCAAAAAGATTTTAGGTGAAAATTTTATTCGTGTCTTTAAAGAAAATGAATCTAAAAATTAAAAGGCTTTATAAATTTCTCATGAGATTACTTCTATTAATTACACTTTTTCCTTTACAAATTTTTGCTCAAAATTTTTCCAAAGCGGAAGTCGATCGTTGGGAAACCGAGGCAAGAAATGTTTCTATAATCCGCGACAATTTTGGTATACCGCACATTTATGGCAAGAGAGATGCTGATGCCGTTTTTGGATTATTGTATGCGCAGTGCGAAGATGATTTCAACAGGATTGAAATGAATTATATTGAAAAGTTGGGGCGAATGGCCGAAGTAAAAGGCGAATCATCTCTGTACGATGACTTGCTTATAAAGTTGCTTATCGATTCTGCTGATGCAGTTGCAGATTATAAAAAAAGTCCGCAATGGCTGCATAAATTATTAGACGCTTTTGCTGATGGTG